>NZ_JCALDH010000010.1:0-199726 GCF_059812765.1 Mycobacterium sp. NGS39
CGCCGCGGTCCGCTTCTTCCCGAACCCGACCGGCAGCGTGATCGGCGGAAACCACAAATCACACTGAGCGATCTCCCCCGCCGCATACGCCGTGCGCGAGGCCGGATCCGGAGGCAGATATACCGGGCGCAGCTCGGCCACTCTTGCACTCAACGTCCGAATCGAATACGCCCAGCCGATCCGCTCGGCGATCACCGTCGCCGGTATCCGCGGATAGGCCTGCAACAGTTCACGAATCCGCGGCTCAACCTCATCAACAATCGAACCACGCTGCGGCCGTTGATACTTCGGCGGCTGATCAGATGCCAGCGCCGCCTTCACCGGTTTCCTGGATATCCCCAGCACCCGGGCGATCACCTTGATCGGCAATCCCTCCGCGCGATGCAATCGACGAATCTCTGCCCAATCCTCCACAGACAACATTCCCTTCTAGTCCTCCTGGCTCGGGTAAAGCCAGGCCACCGGACCAGGGGGTCAAAATTCGGTGCCGCGCCGGGGTCAGTTTTCAAGTGCCGCTGACACACGCTGTAGGCGCCGGCCGCTGGGTGAACTCGACCCCGTACCGGGCCAGCAGATCTGGCACCCCAACGGCCCCCGATTTTTCCGCTGCGTCCAAGACTTATGCGCTCACCTTCGGCCGCCACATCATGACTCAATACCAATCCGCCGGCGAATTTCCCCGACCGCTTCGCCGCCACAGTGCCGACGCCACGCCGTACTAACGTCTGTGGTCAGTACATCTAAGGGACGCGATAAATAGCGCGGTGGGCCAGGGGCCGGTTCTTGACATGACAGCAAGCGCGCCGGGGACGTCGAGTTGCTGCATGAACAGAGGGTGCGGATCACGAACGGGGCGCACGAGAACATCGATGACCACGAACCTCGTGTCACGGCTAGAGACCGAGGAAACGCGGATCCCATCGACGTGCGCGTTCCTCGAGCAGTTCGAGGTCCTCGGGGAAGCCGGCGATCATCTTGGCGAGTTCGAGCGGTGTGACATCCTCGCTACGCGGTTGGGGTCGGCGCCGTGATCGAGGAGTAGACGGATCATGGAACCGTCTGGGCAGTTCGTTCGGCGGCGATAAATCGCGCAGGAAAGCGGCGTGTTTCCCCAGACATCGAGCGGATCGACGTCGATCCCCTTGTGCAACAGCGCTGTTGCAAAATCGATACGGCCGTAGTCGGCGGCGACACGCAGCGGTGTCTTACCTTCAGGATCCGGCGCGTTGACGTAGTTGCCCGCCGCCAACTCGAAGGCGAAGGTGTCGACGTCGTTATGGAGAACGGCCTTGTGGATCGGTTTCATCGGATCGATTTTTGGCGACCTGCCGCTACGGGCCATCGAGAAGCACCTCCTATTTTTACTGACTCACAGTGACATACGTCGTCAACGGGATGGCGAGAAACCGCTGTGTGCACGGCGTCGCCCAGCGCGGCGAATTTGGCTCTAAGGAGGACGACAGAGCAGATGGCTCAGCGGAAATAGCTTGATCGCCACAATTGCGACTATCGTGATTTCGGCCACCACGTCGGCCTGACGTTGAGCACGAAGCCTGACAGCAAAGCGCCCGGGACTTGGAGTTGCTCGATGAGCCGAAGGTGCGGGTCACGGACCGAGCGTGCGAGGACTTCGATGACCCCACAACCTCGGAGTTCGCTGTGAGGGTGTAGCAATCCGCGGGCACCCTATTAGCGCGCGTGTTGTTCGAGCAGCTCAATCAGGTCCTCGGGGAAGCCGGCGATCATCTTGGCGAGTTCGAGTGGTGTGATATCCCCTTTTACACGGTTGGGGTCGGCGCCATGGTCCAGTAACAGCCGGATGATAGCCCCGGGTGGGACGGTCTTATCGTAGTTGTAGACAGCTATCGAAAGCGGCGTATTTCCCCATACATCGAGCGGATCGATGTCGACTCCCTTGTCCAGCAGCGCTTTTGCAAAATCAATACGGCCGTAGTCGGCGGCGATGTGTAGCGGTGTCTTTCGTTCCGGGCCCGGCGCGTTGATGTAGTTTCCGGCCGCCAGTTCGACGGCGAAGGTGTCAACGTCGTTGTTCAACACGGCCTTATGGATCGGTTTCATCGGATCGATCTTGGGCGGCCTGCCGCTACGGGCCATCGCGAAGCACCTCCGAATTTACTGTGTCAGTGATATACGTCGTCGACGGTAGCGAGGTTGGCGAGAAACGCCGTGTGCACGGCGTCGCCCAGCTCGGCGATGTCGTCGCGGAGCTGGCCGCGGCGGTCGGCCGCAACAACTAGCGTCTGGTAGATCAGCAGCCCGTCGAATGGCGCGCGCTCGCCGCGGATGTAGGTGCTGTACTGGGCCCAGACGCGCCGTCCGGCCGCGCTGAAATAGCCGCTACTGCGTGCAGCGGCAACACCTTTCGTCTCGGGCAGGCCGAGCCGGTAGTTGGTGACGCTGTCCGCTCCCAGGTCGCGCAAGGTGCAGTCGGTGTGCGTCATGATGGCCGTGATGGGCGGGGGCCCGCTGAAGCGGTAGACGGTGAGCGTCTCGCAGCCGTCCCAGCCGCCGTCCGGCCGCTGCCCGTAGACCGCGACCCGCGATGGCTGCCCGCTGCCGGCCCCCTCGATCCGCCCGGTCTGCCAGCCGCGTGGCAGCGGCAGGCTGCTCAACCAGTCCTGCAGCTCGTCGGAGGAAATCAAAGTCAAGTTATTCACCTGCTCATCAATGATTTCGACGAGTGACCTTGGCATGGTGGTGGGGGCGTGGCCGGGTTCGATCATTGGCATCACGCCAGACACAGTGCCCCGATGAGCAGCAACAGCGCCACACCACCGGCGGTGGCCGTGCCGGCCGCCGCCTCATCCGGTGTCGGTGGTGGCGGCAGGCCGATGTTGGGGGTCGGAAGCGAAAACCCGGACGACGACGGTGCCGGTGCCGGAGGAGGTGTTGGTGCGGTCGGCGCAGGGAGACCGCCGGTGTCCATCGGCAGCCAGTTCATAAACGGATCGGTTGGTGCCGGACTGGCGGTGTAGCCCGGCTGGATCGACGGCTGCAGGAACGGCGGAAGCGAATTGGCCGGATGTGGCGGCAGCGTGAGATCCGGTGGCGGCGAAATCATCGGCGCACTGGCCGCACCGGGCGACGGGGCGATCGAGGGCGCGGGCAACCGCGATGACACCGGTGATTGCGGGGCACCCACTGGCGCCGCCGTGCCCGGCACGGCCTCCGGCGTCGGCAACACGTTTCTCAGACGCTCAGGTGTCCACTCCGGATTAGGTGCATACGGTGAGCTGTCTTCATAGCGGTGGCTCAGGTTGTCCGCAGGGCTCGACACCTCGTACAAGCCGTGGCGGTTCATGAAATCGTTGAGTTCGCCTTGGGTCCAGCCCTCTTCAGCCGCCTGCCGCAAGACCCGCCAGTTCTCGTAGCCGTACTTGTGACCGAGATGGTAGAAGCCGCGTTCAGGCACCGTCATCGCATCCGGCGTACCCGCTGGAACGCGCTGGCCGGTCATCTTATCGACCCAGATCAGCTCACCGGCAGCGTCCCGGGCGGCCGGGATGATTCGGCGTTGCGGGGTTATCAGATCGCCGCTTGTGGTTCGTTTAGTGTCGGCGAAAGTACCCAGCCGCGTCGCCTTACGCACATATGACCGATGCAGGTTCATCATGTACATCGAGGCGAAGTCTTCGGCCTTGGCGTAGGCCTGGTCGGCGGTCAAACCTTCCGCCGATGCTTGCCTGAGCTCCTGATGCAGCCGCTCTGAGAGTTGTTGCGCCTCAGGGCCATTGAGGTCCTGGCCGTCGACCATCTCAGCGACCATGTCCCGAATCTGTTGGTCAGACAGCGAATTGCCCGACGGCGCTTCCGGGATGGGTGCTTGTCCGTCGGCCATCTGGATCGCGCTCGCCAGCTCAGCGTCCACCCGATTGGCATCGGCGATCAGCCCGTCGACGGCTGCCTGCAGCTCGATTTGGGCCATCGCGTTGAAGGGGTTTCGCGCATGGTAGCCCGGTCCGGGCACGACCTGGCCGGTCAGCGGATCGATCTCCAAGCGGGCATGGTGGGCAGCTTCTTTCAGCCGCTCCAGCTGGTCCTTGATGCGCTCAATATCAGCCGCGGCGATGTCCGCGGCTTTGGCGACAGCCAAGGCTTCGGTGCCGTGGGCGTCGAGGTCGACGCGGGTACGGCCAATAGCGTCGCGGGCAGCGTCAGCTGCGGTGCCGCCCCACGTCTGGAAGGCAGGCAGCTGATCGAGTCCTTCGGCGGCGTCAAGGGCGGTGTTGCCGCGGGCGGTGGCGGCGTGGAATACCTCGCGCACCGCCAGCGGATCCCAGCATTCAATATCGGCGATCGTCAGGGGCACGGCTTTAGAGCCTCGATACCGAAGACGGCGCAGGCCGGGCGGCCACTTCGGCGAGCGTCTGGGCATTGTGGGTCTCGGTGGCGCCGTAGGCCTGGGCGCTTTCGGTCAAGGCGGTTGCGTGATCGGACAGCCGCAGCGACAACACGGTTGTTGTTGCTTGCCAGCGGGCTGCCCTGGCTCTAATTGCGGCCAGCGACAACCCAGTCCAGCCCGCCATTGCCGCTTCAATACGCCCGTCGGCAGCTGTGTGGACCGCCTGCACTTCTTCGGCATGACCGGCGACACGCGCCCCGGATGCCTGTATGGCGGCGGGCTGAGCTCGAATTGTCTCGCACATCAATTCCCCCTTGAAGGCAAGATTGTGCCACTTGCGCAGGTTGCTGCTGCGCTAATCCGCACCGTGTCAGATCTGCTATGAACGACGATTCTGTCGATATCCCGGCAAGCCGGACGCAGACTGACGGCGCAACCTCGTGCCGTAATCATCGGCTCCACGCGTCACCGACGGGTATTCACGCAGTTTTCTCAGTGCGGGTCGAACAACGAATTAATGCGGCGCACCGGCTATCAGTCCAGCGCCGTGTCCACCACCCGCTGCGCGATGTCCACCAGCTTCGTGTTGCTGGTCTGCGACAGCTCCCTCAGCATGTCGAAGGCGCGCACCGCGTCGACCTTGTAGCGCTCCATGATGATGCCCTTGGCCTGGCCGATCAGATCGCGACTGGTCAGCGCTGACTCCAGCTGCTCGCCGCGCCGGCTGGCCAGGATCGCCGCGGCGGCGTGTGCGGCCAGCACCGAGCCGATCGCTTCGGCCTCAGCGTCGAACATGTTCGGCTCGAACGCGAACAGGTTCAGCGCGCCCGCGGTGTCGGTGCTCGTGTAAAGCTTGAACGACAGGCTGCTGCGGATGCCCATCTCCAGAACCGCCTGCGAGTACCGCGGCCACCGGTGTTCTTCCTTGAAGTCGTCGGTCCGCACGATCAGCTCGTCGATCGCAGCCTCCAGGCACGGCCCTTCGCCGAGTTCACCCTGCAGCCGGTCCAGTTCCTGCGGCAGCTGCGAGGTGCCGGCGTGGGATTCCACCTTGCCGCCCTTGGTGATGATCAGGACGCCGGCGGCGTCGACCCCCGGAATGGTTTCGATCGCCGTGGCCGTCACGCCGGACAGGACGTCTTCGACGCTGCTGGGCACTGCGACCCGGCGGGCCAGCTCGGCCATCTTCATGGCCAGCGTCCGCCCATCTTGCTCGATCATCTGCTGTCCTTCGTGCCTCGTTTCCACTTAATTTACGCGCCCGCTAATCAGCGCTCGCACACGATCAGTCCGCTGTGAAGTGGTTTCAAGACCTGTTACCGGCGGTACTTGGTAAGCCATACTCGTCGGTGTGGCAATGAACGGGGAGTCAATGGACATGTCGATACTTGCTGCGACCTCTGAGGGTGGCGGGGCTGCCCTCGACCAAGTCATCGGTCTGAGCGTCGGCGCGGCCGTCGTATTCGCAGTTCTGCTGTGGATCGGCTACATGCACCGTACGCGCAAAATCACCTGGCTTGCTCGGCTAGCCGACGCTTTCGGCCGTCGGTTCAAGCGCCCGCCATGGGTCGCGCTGCCGATCGCGTTGTTCATCTCGACCATCATCTGTGCACTGTTCGGCTTCATCTGGGACGTCAGCTGGCATATCGGCAACGGTCGCGACGCCGGGCCGCTGGCCAACCCTGCGCACTACTTCATCCTCTTTGGCCTGTTCTTGCTGTTTGTAGCAGGGATGCTGGCCGTGGTGCTGCCCTACGACAAACCCAGCCCGGCCGCCATCAAGATCACACGCAATTGGTACGCCCCCGTCGGCGGCGTGTTGATGGCCGGCTGCGGCATGTACGCGCTGCTCGGCTTCCCGCTCGACGACATCTGGCACCGCATCTTCGGCCAAGACGTAACGCTCTGGGGCCCAACCCATCTCATGATGATCGGCGGTGCGGGGTTCTCGACCATTGCCGCGTTGCTGCTCGAGTACGAGGGCCGGATGGCCACCCGCGACAATCCCCCCGAGGAGGGGTTGGGCCTCAAGGCCGTTCAGTACCTGGGCTTCGGCGGCATCGTCATCGGCATGTCGGTGTACCAGATCGAGTTCGACTTCGGCGTGCCGCAGTTCCGGCTGGTCTTCCAGCCGATGCTCATCGCCGCCGCCGCATCGCTGGGTCTGGTCGCTGCCCGAATGATGATGGGCCGCGGCGCCGCGATCCTGGCTGCGTTGTTCGCCATCGCACTGCGCGGTGCCGTCTCCTTGGTGGTCGGTCCCATCCTCGGCGCGCCGATCAACTGGTTCCCGCTGTACCTTGGACCCGCGATCGTCGTCGAACTGCTGGCACTTACACCGTTGCTCAAGCGCCCGCTGCTGTTCGGCGCCGTGAGCGGCCTGGGCATCGCGACCGTCGGCCTCTGGCTGGAATCGCTGTGGATCGGCGCGGTGTACCCGTATCCGTGGCCGACGAGCATGTGGCCGGAGGCGCTCGCCATGGCGGTCCCGGTGGCCATCTTGGTCGGTGTCTGCGGCGCGATGCTGGGCATGGTGTTCACTGGCCAGCGGCTGCCGGCGCGGCCCATCGGGATCGGGCTCGTCGCCGCCGCCGTCGTCGTCATCGGCGGAGCGACCGCCAACGGGCTGCAGTACCACGTCCCCGACCCGAACGTGCTCGCCACGATCAAGCTCACCGAGGCCAGCAACGTCGACGGCCACAAGATGATGGACGCGGACGTGCGGATCAGCCCACCCGACCTCGTCGGCGCCGACCCCGAGTGGGTGTCGCTGCTGTCGTGGCAGGGCAAGATGGAGAACGACCGCGGCATCGTCATCGATCGCCTGCAACGCCTTGGGCCGGGCCACTACCGCTCGAACCAGCCCGTTCCGATTTACGGGTCATGGAAGACGCTGCTGCGCATCCAGGACGGTAAGAAGATGGCGGGCGTGCCGATCTATCTGGCGGCGGACCCGGGCATCGGCAAACCGGTGGAAGGCATTTCGGCCAACCAGCTGAATTCGCCGACCATCGTCGGTGTGGCGAAGTTCCAGCCGGAGATCACCATTCTGCAGCGTGAACGGACACCCGACACCCCGACGTGGTTGTGGTTCGCCGGCTGCCTGGTGGTGCTGGCCTGCACGCTGACGCTGATCGCCGCACTCACCTGGGGTACCGGCCGGATCAACAACAGCGAATTCGAGACACCCGCGGACGTCGAGGACCGACCAAAAGCGCAGGCGTGACGGTGCAGCAGGTCCTCGCTCACCATGCGCTGATCCTGGCTGTCCCCGCGTTCGTGCCGGCGATCGCCGTCGTCGCGGTGATCGTCTGGGTTGCCGTGCGCGACAGGCGAACTCCTGAAAACACCTCGGAAAGGAACGAGAAGTCGGAATGACGCCACGAGTCGTCGCCGCCCTGATGACCACCCTCGCGCTCGTCACCGCGTGCGGGGGATCGAAGAGCAGTGAGCCGAGTTCGTCGGCGTTGCCACCGCCGTCACAACAGCCGGTCGCACCCAGCCTGGTCGTCGACGTCACGATCAGCAAGGGCACCGTCACGCCCACCAACGCTCAGCTCAAAGCCAAAGTGGGACAACCGATTCGGGTGCAGGTGAACAGTGATGCGGTTGACGAGCTGCACGTGCACTCCGTGCCCGACCACACGTTCCATGTGGACGCGAAGCCGAATCAGACGTTCCAGTTCAGCGTCGACGTCCCGGGTCAGGTCGAGGTGGAGCTGCACAAGCTGGACCGCACCATCGCCACCATCCAAGTTCAGCAGTGACGCCCGACCATCAGGCCGTGCTCGCACATGGGCTCGGCGGCTCTACCGACCTGCCCGTACCGCTCGGCTTCGCCTTGGTGGGTGCCGCCTGGGCGTTGACGTTCACGTTCGCAGTGGTGGCGTTCGCGTGGCGCAAGCCGCGGTTCGACCCGGCCAAACCCGGTCGGCCGCTTCCGGATTGGGTGACCCGCGTAGTCGATGCCCGGTTGACGCGTTGGGTGGCGGCGGGCGTGGTGTTCGTGTTCACGGTGTGGGTGGTGATCGGCGGGCTCTACGGTCCGCAGAACAACCGCAACGCGTTACCCGGAGTGTTCTACGTGCTGCTGTGGGTGGGAGTCGTCGCGGTGTCGCTGGTGTTTGGCCCGGTGTGGCGGGTGATCTCGCCGATGCGCACGGTGTATCGCACGGTGCAGCTCTTCGGTTTCCGCCATGCCCGCTATCCGGATCGGCTCGGCTACTTCCCGGCCGCGTTCGGGTTGTTCGCGTTCGTCTGGCTGGAGCTGGCCAGCCCCGATCCCGGCTCGCTGCACGGCATCAAGCTGTGGCTGCTGGTGTATGCCGTCGCGATGATCATCGGTGCGGAGATCTGGGGTGAGCGCTGGTTCGCCCGGGCCGATCCGTTCGAGGTGTACAGCGTCGTGGCATCGAGGCTTTCGCCGTTTCGCCGCAATCGCGACACGGGGCGCATCGTGGTGGGCAACCCGTTCGACCACCTGCCGTCGCTGCCTGTGCGTCCCGGTGTGGTCGTCGTGCTCTCGGTGCTGCTCGGGTCGACCGCGTTCGACAGCTTCTCCGCCACGCCGGCCTGGCGTAACTTCGTCGACGACCTGTCCGGTGGGTCCGCGCTGACGGCAACGTTGGTCAAGACGTGCGGACTGCTGGTGTTCGCAGCCGTTGTGGCGCTGACGTTTTCGGCGGCGGCGTGCGCAACCGGCGGCGTCGACCGCCGCCAGCGGCTGGCGTTGCCCGGCCAGATGGCCCACTCGCTGATCCCGATCGTCGTCGGCTACATCTTCGCCCACTACCTCAGCTACCTGGTGGAGCGCGGACAGGAGACGTTCGTGCGGCTCGGCGATCCGCTCGGACGCGGCTGGAATGTGTTGTGGCTCAGCCATGCTGAGGTGTCGTACATCTTGTCGTCGCATCCGGCGGTGTTGGCGACGATCAAGGTCGCATTCGTGGTGGCCGGGCACATCGCCGCGGTGATCGCCGCCCACGACAAAGCGCTGCGCATCCTGCCGCAAGGACACCAGCTGACCGGGCAGTTGGCGATGATGCTGGTGATGGTCGGCTACACGTTCACCGGCCTGTACCTGTTGTTCGGCGGATAGCGATGACTGACGCGCTGCTGTGGGTACTCGCCGGCCTCGCGGTCGCGGAGGCGGTGGGGCTTGCGGTACTGGCAGTGCTGCTGCTGCGGACCCGGCGCGAGGCCGACGAACTGAGGTCGCGCGTCGACACCCGCCAGCAGCTCATCACCGGCGGCCGCGAGGCGGTCAAGACCGTATGGCAGACGGCGAACCTGATCCGCGAGCGCGGGCTGGGCGCGGCGGTACGCAGTTCGATCGAGGAGCTCGCCGACTGGGCCGAGGTCGAGCGGCCTGACCTTGCGCGGCTAACGCACGGCGGCAACGTCGTGATTTTGTTCTCCGACATCGAGGAGTCGACGGCACTCAACGAAAGCATGGGTGACCGGGCGTGGGTCCGGTTGCTCGCCCGCCACGACAAGCTGGTGCGGCAGTGTGTGGACAAGCACTCCGGGCACGTCGTCAAAAGCCAAGGCGACGGTTTCATGGTCGCGTTCGCGCGACCCGACGAGGCGGTGAACTGCGCGCTGGCGATTCAGCAGGCGCTGCGCAAGCAGGCGAAGCGGTTGTCCGGCAAGGCTATTCGCGTGCGCATCGGCATCCACATGGGCAAGTCGGTGCGACGCGGTGACGACCTGTTCGGCCGCAACGTCGCGATGGCTGCGCGGGTCGCGGCCCAGGCCGACGGCGGGGAAGTGCTGATCAGCGAGCCGGTGTTCGAGGCGGTCAGCGACGAGGTGGAGGTCGGCGAACCGCGCGAAGTGGAGCTCAAGGGCTTCCGGGGCACGCATCTGCTCTATCCGGTGGAAATGGCGGCTTAGCAAGCGGTTTCGGGGCTCACCGGCGCGACGACAGCGCCGAGAACAACGCCCATATCGAAGACAGCGCCGCCGCGCCCGTCGCCGCCGCTGCGATGTAGAACCCGTAGCCGACGGTCACCGGCGGATGGATCTTCTGGTGGTAGTACACCGCCGTCATCACGCCGATCGACAGCGAAAGCACAAGGGCGGCAACGGCGGACATCCGCGCCGACAGTCCGCGCGCGGTCATCGCGCCGGCGACGACGAGCCCGGAGGCCAGCAGCATGATCAACTGTCCGGCGTCGAACTTCGCCGGCGGCGACAACGCACCCACGGTGCCGCCGATCGCGCTGGAATGCCCACCGCCGTTGACGTTCGTGGTCCGCCACGGAAGCCATCCGCTGACCGCGATCACCGCCGCGAACAGCACCACCAGCCAACCGGGACGCAGCCGGATCATGGTTGGCACCCTAGCGCGTCGACGCGGCACTACTGTGAACGTCCATGGCGGAAATTCCGGATTGGGCTCGACGGCTCAACATGTCGCCGCATCCCGAGGGCGGCTGGTTCGTCGAAACATGGCGCAGCGAGTTGACGATTGCCGAATCCGCGCTTCCGCCCGACTACGCCGGCCCGCGCAGTGCCGGCACCGCGATCCTGTTTCTGCTGATGCCCGGCCAGCAGTCGGCCTGGCACACCGTACGCAGCGCGGAATTGTGGATGTTCCATCGCGGCAGCCCGCTGCTGCTGGATGTGGGCCGTGTACAACCAACTGCCACAACGCATTTGCTCGGCTCTGACCTCGACGCGGGCGAAGAACCCCAAGTGCTGGTGCCGCCGGGATACTGGCAGCGGGCACGGCCCCGCGACGACCAGCCCAGCCTGGTCAGTTGCGTGGTGGTGCCGGGCTTCGACTACGCGGATTTCGCGTTGGCCGCGGAGTAGCCTTACCCAGAATGCGGGGACACACCATCGTCTGCGGCGACGACGCCTTGGCGATGCGAATCGTCGAGGAGCTCAACAGCGCCGGCACGTCGGTGGTCATGCTCGCCTCGCCCGCCGAGCTCGCCGAGGCCGGCATCGACCACGCGAACGCCATCATCTGCGTGGCACACAACGACGCGATCAATCTCGAGATCGCACTGCTGGCACGCGAAGCCAACCCGAATGTGCGCGTCGTGGCCCGCTTGGTCAATGCCGTACTGCGGGAGGCGGTCGCGGGCGGCAACGGCCCGGGGGCCATCCTCGACGTCGCCGACCTGGCCGCGTCGTCAGTGGTCGAAGCGTGCCTGTCGCGCACCACGCACGCGATCACGATCGCCGGCGTCGAGTTCGTCGTCTCCGGCACCGAGGCGCCGCGGAACGCCACGCTGCGCGAACTGTTCGGCGACCTCGCGCCCGTCGCAGTGATCAAAGGCGAGACCTCCCCGCAGGCCGGCGAGGTGGTGGCCTGCCCGGGCCGCGACCTCGAGGTGCAGGCCGGCGACTGGACGGCCATGTTGGGCACCGCCGAGGAGCTGGCCGCGCGCGGTATCCGGGCGGAGCCTCAGACAACCAACCACCGCTATCGACGCCGGTGGTGGGTGCGGATGGTCGACGGGCTGCGGATGCTGCGCGAGGACATCAACCCGCTGTTCTACCGGCTGCTTGCGGTCACGCTGGCGCTGCTGGTGGGCTCCACGATGATGCTGCGGTTCGCCTACCAGTACCCCGGCATGACGTGGGTGGACGCACTGTATTTCTCCACCGAGACCATCGCGACCGTCGGCTACGGCGATTTCAACTTCATCGAACAGCCGACCTGGCTGCGGCTGTGGGGCATCGTGATGATGTTCGCCGGCGTCACCACCGTCGCGATCCTGGTGGCGTTCATCGCGGATCTGCTGCTGTCGCGGCGGTTCGCGCAGTCGGCGGGCCGGCGGCGGGTGCGGCACCTGCGCCGCCACGTGATCGTCGTCGGCTTGGGGTCGTTCGGCATCCGCGTCGTCAGCGACCTGCGGGCGGCCGGCTACGAAGTCGCCGTTATCGAGAACAACGACGAGAACCGCTACCTGTCGGCGGCCGCGGCACTGGACGTCCCGGTGATCTTCGGCGACGCGACGCTGCGCCAGACGCTGGAGGCCGCGCGGGTTTCCGAAGCGCGTGCGGTCGCGGTGCTCACCCAGGACGACATGGTGAACATCGAGATCGGCATCGTGCTCAAGGAGATTCTGGGCTCGCGGTGGCGCCGGCGCGGTAATCGGCCGGGCGTGCCGGTGGTGCTGCGGGTCTACGACCGCGCGCTCGGTACCGCGGTGGCGCACCGGTTCGGGTTCGCGAACGTGCGCTCCACGGTCGAGCTGGCCACGCCGTGGTTCATCGGGGCGGCGCTGGGGCTTCAGGTCATCGGCACGTTCTCGGTCGGCCAGCGGTCGTTCATGGTGGGCGGGGTGCGGGTGGAACCTCGGAGCGAACTCGACGGTATCCGCATGATCGAGATGTCCACCCACACCCGCGTCATCGCCATCTGCCGAGAGGACGGCGAGTTCACGGTGCACCCGCGCCGCGACACCCGGCTCACCGCCGGCGACACCGCCTACCTGGTGGGGCCGTACCGCGAACTGCTCGACACCCTGCGCAAGGGCCAGTTCGGAATCAGCGCAGCGAAGACAGGTTGAACACCGCGCCGGTCGGGTCGGCAGCAGACGCCAGCCGCCCGTACGGGGTGTCCTCGGCCGCGCGCAGCACACTGCCGCCCAGCTCGGTGATCAGCTGCAGAGTCTTGTCGACGTCGTCGGCACCGAAGAACGTGACCCAGTGCGAGGGGACGCCGTCGGGCAGGATCGTAGCTCCGTCCATCATGCCGAGACCGTCCTGACCGTCGAAAACCGCTGTGTGATAACGGAATTCGTCGGTGTCGTGCTCGACGCGGGTCTGCCAGCCCAACACGGTGCGGTAGAAGTCGACGGCCTTGGTGAACTCGCGTGTGGTCAGCTGATGCCAGACCGGCCCGCCGGCCGCGCCGGTCAGCTCGAAGCCGCGATGGCCGGTGGGCTGCCACAGGCCGAACGCCGCGCCGGACGGGTCGATGCCCATCGCCATCCAGCCCTTCTCCGGGACTTCCATCGGCTGCACGCACACGGAACCGCCTGCGCTGCTTACGCTTTCGGCGGTCTTGTGGATGTCGGCGGTGTGGAAGTAGATGTTCCACGCGTCGGGCGCGTTCCATTCGGGCTGGTTCTGCATCAGCCCCGCGACGGGCTTGCCGTCCTTGGCTGCGTTGATGTAGCCGCCGTAGTCGGGGCCGGGCGATTCGAACGTCCAGCCGAAAACGGCGCCGTAGAACTCCTGGGCGCGATCGACATTCGACGACGAAAGGTCGATCCAGATCGGTGCGCCAAGCGGTGCGAGGGTCATGTGAGTCTCCTTTCAGCTCGCCGGTGTTGACTGCCGCTTGCGCAGAAACTCATCGCTCGTGCCCCGCGAGCGCGCACTGTTGCGCGTGGTTCTCGGCGTGTCGCCGTGCAGACGCGCACGCTCGCGGGGCTAGGTGAGGCCCAAACTAGGTGAGGCCCAGTACGCGCAGGGCGTTCTCCTTGAAGATCAGCCGCCGCACGTCGGGATCCATGCCGAGGCTGTCGAAATCGCGAAGCCAACGATCCACCTGGATGAACGGAAAGTCGGTACCGAACAACACCTTGTGCTTGAGCTGACGGTTGGCCGCGTGCACCAGCTGCGGCGGGAAATACTTCGGCGACCAGCCCGACAGGTCGATGTAGACGTTCGCCTTGTGCGTGGCGATCGCGATCTGCGAGTCCACCCACGGCACCGCGGGGTGGGCCATCACGATCGTCAGCTCGGGGAAGTCGGCGGCCACGTCGTCGAGCAGCATCGGGTCGGAGTGGCGCAACTTGATGCCGTAGCCGCCCGGCATGCCGGCGCCCAGGCCCGTTTGCCCGGTGTGGAACAGCGCCGGGACGCCGGCCTCGGCGATCGCCTCGTAGATCTGGTAGAACCGCCTGTCGTTCGGGTCGAACGCCTGCGCGCTGGGATGGAACTTGAACCCCTTGACGCCATGGTCGTGAACCAAGTTGCGCACGCGGCGCACCGCCCGCTGACCTTTCCACGGGTCGACGCTGCCGAACGGGATCAGGATGTCGTTGTTGCGAGCGGCGCCGTCCACCATGTCGTCGATGGAGTTCGGCGGATGTCCCGACGCGGACTCGGCGTCGATGGTGAACACCACCGCGGCGATGTTGCGCTGGCGGTAGTGCTCGGCCAGTTGGTCCACGGTGAAGCTGCTCTCGGGGCCGAGCTTGAAGTACTGCTGGGTGGCTGCGGCGAGCTGGTCGTCGGTGGCCTTGTGCCCGTGGCTGTCGACCTCCACGTGGGTGTGGATGTCGATCGCCTGAACGCCGGCGAAATCGATGCCGTACTCGTACATCTGCCCTCCGGAGCTACGCCGCGAAGACCGCCTTGAAGTTGTCCAGCGATTCCCGGATGTCGCTCTTGAGCGCTCCGGCGACGAGCATCCCGATCGGGCCGAACAGCGCGGGGCCGCCCAGGTGTACGTCGAACGTGACCTGCGAACTCGACGGATCGTCGTCGTTGGGCTTCACCTTGCCGATCAGCTTGACCTTGACGCCGCCCTTGCCGTCGCCGTTGAGTGTCATCGCCTGCGGCGGCTTGTAGTGCACGATCGTCCACTTGATCCGGTTGGGCATGCCCTTGACCTCGACGATGGACTCGACCACGGTGCCTTTGTCCAGGGTCTCGGGCAGCTTGCTGCGCCACACCCGGTGGATGGTGAGCCACTCCTTGTAGCGCGACAGGTCAGAGGCGCAGTCCCAGGCCTTCTCCGGCGGCAGCGGGACATCGACGGAGACGGAGAGTTTCGCCATATGTCAGGTCTTCGGGTTGCCCTTGTCGACGGCCTTTTTCGCCGCTTCCTGGACCTTGTCGACGGTGTCTTTGTACTTGCCCTGTGTCTTGGAGTCGACGATGTCGGCCGCCTTGTCGATCGCGGTTTCGACCTTGTCGGCGTTCTTGCCCAGCAGGTCTCTGGCCTTGTCGAGGAAACTCATGCCGTCATTGTCGTCGAGCGCCCGTCGTCTTTACAAGCGAGGCCGGCCGTCGAGGCTTACATGCGCCACCATTCGTCCCGCGCGGACGAAGCCGGCAGCTCGAGACGGTGACCGGGCTTGGGCACCGCGACGTCGACGCCGGCGTCCGCTGCCGCGGGGACGAGCCGGTCGACGGGCTCGGCCCACGGGTGCGGTGCGAGCCGGAACGTGCCCCAATGAATCGGCAGCAGAACGCCTTTGGCGGCACCGTTGAGGTCGACGTGCGCGCGGACGGCTTCCTCGGGATTCATGTGGATGTCCGGCCAGAGCTTGTTGTACGCGCCCACCGGCAGCAGCGTGAGGTCGAACGGGCCGTGCTGCGAACCGATCTCGGCGAAGCTGCGCGTGTAGCCGGTGTCGCCGCCGAAGTAGGCGCGGTGGCGCGGCCCGGCGATCACCCACGACGCCCACAGCGTGGTGTTGCGGCTGACGAACCGGCCGGAGAAATGCCGCGCCGGTGTGCACACCAGGGTCAGGTCGTCGATGGAAGTGCTTTGCTGCCAATCCAATTCGACGATGCGCCGGTTCGGGATGCCCCAGCTGCGCAGATGCGCGCCGACGCCCAGCGGGACCACGAACGGCGCCCGCTGGCTGCGGGCGAGCGCCAGCACAGTGTCGAGGTCGAGGTGGTCGTAGTGGTCGTGGCTGATCACCACGACGTCGACGGCCGGCAGCGACTCGAGCGGGATCGGCGGCGGATGCAGCCGCTGCGGGCCCACGGCGTGCGACGGCGAGCAGCGCTCACTCCACACCGGGTCGGTGAGCACGCGGTAGCCGTCGACCTCCACCAGTGCGCTGGCGTGACCGAACCAGGTGACCGCCAGCGACGTCGGTGTGCCCAGGCCCGCCGGCCGTTCCACCGGAATCTTGTTGGGTGGGCGGCCTGTGCGCCCGCCGAGCATCTCGCGCAGCATGATCCGCTGCTCTTCGCGGCTGACCTCGAACATCGACGTGGGCTCGAGGTTCACGAACGCGCCGTTGCGGTAGTTCGGCGACCCGGCGGCGACCTCCCGGATGGCCAGCGGGCTGGCGCCCAGCGCGGCCGGCGCGCCCCGCAGCGCGCGCAGCAACCACCCCCCGCCCAGCAGTGTGGCCGTGCCGACGCCGACCCGCAGCGCGCCCGACAACATGGCCGCTCAGGCGCCCTTGAAGTTCGGCGGCCGCTTCTCCAAGCGCGCCACCTGCGCCTCGACCACGTCCTGGCTGTTCCATGCCTTGTCGAACAATTCCTTGTGCACGGGTCGCTGTTCTTCGTAGGCGCCGTCGTCGTTGAGCACGCGTTTGGCGTGGCGCAGCGCCAGCGGTGCCAGCCCGGCGATCTCCTCGGCCCACTTCTGCGCGTCGGCCAGCGAGCCGATCCGGTTGGCCAGCCCCGTCTGCAGCGCGACGTCGGCGGCCAGCTTCTCCGCGGTCAGCAACATCGCCCGCGCGCGACCGTACCCGGCCAGTGACGACAGCCGTCGGATGCTCCAATTGTCAAGCGCCAGACCATATTTGGAGGTCGGGAATTGGAAGAACGCGTCCGGCGACACCACCCGCAGGTCGCAGATCATGGCCAACTGCAGGCCCGCGCCGATCGCGGGGCCGTTGATGGCGCCGATCACCGGCATCGGCGCCTCGTCGATGGACTTGTGCAGGGCGATCAGCCGGTCGGGATAGTCCGCGGCGAACGCGTCGCCGGACAGATCGGCCCCGGCGCAGAACACACTGCCCTGCCCGGTCAGCACGATCGCGCGGATGTCGTCGGCCCCCGCCTGCTCGATCGCCTTGCGCAGCTCCTCGACGAGCTCGGAATTCAGCGCGTTGCGACGGTCCGGCCGCTGCATCTCGATAGTGGTGACCTTGTCGACCCGGGTGACACCGATCATGACGTCACCATATCGAGGACGCCGAATCGGGCGTCACCAGCTGCCAGTCCTCGGGCAGCCCCGACGTCTTGACCGCCTCACCCTCGGCTTCGATGTGCACGGTCACCGGCCCCAGCCGCAGGTCCGCGAGCTCGAGCCGTCCCCAGGCCGACGGCAGCCGCGGCGATACCTCCAGCCGCCGGTGCGGCACATGCGGGTGCAGGCCCAAAAACGAGCGCACCAGCAGCAACGGCGCCGCACTGGCCCACGCCTGCGGCGAACACGACGTCGGATACGGCACCGGCGAAGCGAACTGCTCGCGGGGGAAGCCGCAGAACAGCTCCGGCAACCGGCCGCCGAATGCGCCCGCCGCGTCCAGCAGCCCGTGGGCCAGCCGCTCGGCCAGCTCCACCGCACCCGGCAGGTGTGCGTACCGCAGCAGCCCGGCGATCGCGATCGCGGTGTCATGCGGCCACACCGAACCGTTGTGGTAGCTCATCGGGTTGTAGCAGCCCATGGTGGTGGCCAGGGTTCGCAGCCCGAACCCGCTGTCCATCTCGGCGCCGGACAGCCGCTCGATGATCTTGGCCGCGTGCTCGTCGGGAGCGATACCGGTCCACAGGCAGTGGCCCACGTTGCTGGTCAGCGCGTCGATCGGGCGTTTCCACCGGTCCAGGCCAGTGGCATACCACCCGCGGTCCGGCAGCCAGAACACCTCGCAGAACCGCTCGCGTAGCTCGGCGGCCCGCTGCCGCAGGCGCTCCGCGTCGCCGGACTCGCCGAACTCCTCGGCCAGCTCTGCGCGGGCCAGCATCGCCGCGTACGCATACCCCTGCACTTCGCACAGCGCGATCGGCGGTTCGGCGCGCCGCCCGTCGGCGTCGTTGATGCCGTCGAAGCTGTCCTTCCAGCCCTGGTTGATCAGGCCGCGATCGGTGGCGCGCCGGTATTCGATGAACCCGTCGCCGTCACGGTCGCCGTAGCGCGCCATCCAGTCCAGCGCGGCGTCGGCCGCGGGCAGCAGCGACCGCACCTCCGCCGGGTCGGCGCCCCACCGCCAGCATTCGCCGAGCAGCATCACGAACAGCGGTGTCGCGTCGATCGACCCGTAGTACACCGTGCCGCCGAGCACCGCGTCGCTGGCCGGGCCGCGGCGCACCTCGTGCATGATCCGGCCCGGTTCTTCCTCGGTGATCGGATCCACCCGCCGGCCCTGCACCTTGCTCAGCAGTTGCAGAGTCCCAACGGCCAATTCCACGTCGAGCGGCAACGCCATCCAGGCGGTCAACAGGCTGTCGCGGCCGAACAGCGTCATGAACCAGGGTGCGCCGGCGGCCACGAACGGGCGGCCGTGCACCTCGTCGGTCACCAGCAACGCGCCCAGGTCGCTCTCGGTGCGCTGCAGCACCAGCGACAGCACCGGATCGTCGGCCGCCACGGCGGTGGTGGTGTCGCGCCAGGCCTCGATCTTGCGGGCCGGTCCGCTGGACTCCGGCTCGTCTGTCCGGCCGAAGCGGCTGGCCACCTTCTGGTCGACCCACGTCGGCTGCGCAAGCACCTCGGTCTGCCAGCATCCACCGGGTGGCACGACCACGCGCCACGACAGCGAGCCGGGCAGCACGACAGGATCTCCCGACGCGCTGATGCTCAGCCCCCGCACGCGGTCCATCGGGTCGTAGAGCATCAGCTCGCGGTTCAGCACCGCCTTGTCGGCGCTCGCGGTGGCCGCGCGGCCCTCCTTCACCGCGAACAGGTCCGTGAAGTCGGCATCGGCGTGCAGTTCCAGCGACACCACGGTGCTCTCGCGGTCGAGGTTGTACACCGAGATCGTCTCGCGCATGCCGTCGGCGACCAACCGGTCACGCACGATCAGCAGCGTGCTGTCAGCGGTGCCCGACCGCGGCGGGCGTCGCGAAATGAATTGCGCCGCAAAGGCTTCCGGAGCCTGCACATCCAGCGCCTCGGCGGTCTTGCCGTCGACGCGCAATTCCCATCGGGACAGCACGCGGGCGTCACGGAAGAACAGTCCGTGCGATTTGCCCGCACGCACGTCGCCGTGCCGGTCCGACAGGCAGAAGGTTGCGCCTTCGACCAGCGTCACCGTGTCGCCGCCGGAACCGATCGCGGCGGGTTCGCTGCCGTTGAGCGGGGTCGGCTGGCCGGTCATGCGCTGACCTTCTCAGCAGGGCGCGGCACCTCGGCGACCCGGCGCCGGGACCGGCGCCACGGCATGCGGCGGGCGCTGAAGGTGCGCTGGCCGACCATGCGGCGGTAGATGCGTTCGTAGCCCGAGCCGAACGCGGCGACGCTGAACCGGGTCGCGACGTGCCGGCGGCACGCGGCCGGGTCGATCGTGTCGACCTTGTCCATCGCGGCCGGCAGCTGCGCCGGGTCGTCGCAGATGAAGCCGGTCACGCCGTCGGCGACGACTTCCGGTACCGCCCCGGCTCGCAGCGCGACCACCGGCGTGCCGCACGCCATGGCCTCGATCATCACCATCCCGAACGGTTCCTCCCACTGCACCGGGAACAGCACGCAGCGCGCTCCCGCCAGCAACTTGCGCTTGCTGTGCGCGTCGGCGGGGCCGAAGACGTGGTCGGTGTCGGTGAGCAGCGGGCGCACCTGTTCGTCGAAGTAGACCTGCTCGTGCGGCTCGTCGCACTTGCCGGCCAGCACCAGGGGCACACCGGCGGCGTGGGCGGCCTCCAAGGCCAGATGCGCACCCTTGTAGCTGGCGAACCGGCCCAAGAACAATGCGTAGTCGCCCTTGTCGGCCTGGAACGGGAAGTCGTCGACCCGCAACGCGTTGTGCACGCGGCCCACCCAGTTGAGGTCCGGGGCGAGTTCCCGCTGCCGATCGCTGATCGCGACCAGCGCGACATCACTGCCGAGCTCGCGGTAGTAGGGATACAGGTCGTCGTCGATCGGCCCGTGCACCGTGACCACGGTCGGTATGCCGAGTGCCTTGTAGAACGGCGCGTTGAGCGGCCCGGCGAAGGTGTGGTCGTGCACGAGGTCGACCCCGTCGTTGACAGCGAGGCGGGCGATGGCGTTGCGCACCTTGGCCGCGTGCATCACTTCGGGGTACGGCTGACCCAGCCGGTCGCCGACGGTGTGGTCCCACAGCGGCACGAACCGCGCCTTGGTGCCGGGTTCGCCGGCGCCCAGCAGCGTCACGTCGTGGCCGCGGTCCACCAGCGCGTCGGCCAAGTCGGCAACCACTGCTTCGGTGCCCCCGTAGCCCTTCGGCGGCACGTCGAAGTACGGCGGGGCGACGAGCACGATCCGCATCGGCTGGACCACCTCGGCATCCCGGACGAAGTCAGTGCCACGCATCAATAACTCCTCCCTTCTGTCCGCCTCGCGTTAGCACTCTCGATCGACGACTGCTAATTATGGCGACGAGAGTCCTTCTCCGCCAGTCGAACTCGCGGCCGATACCGTGGTGCGGTGAGCCGGATCTCCCCCGCGCAGTTGCGCGACGCCGTGCTCGATGCCGGATCGTTCGTCAGTTGGGACACCGGTGGCGAGGAGTCGGTGCTCAGCGGCGAGGGCCGAGTGCATGGCCGCCGCGTCGCGGTGGTGGCGAGCGAGTTCGACTACCAGGCGGGGTCCATCGGCGTGGCCGCGGCGGAGCGGATCACTGCAGCCGTCGAACGCGCGACCCGTGAGCGTCTGCCGCTGTTGGCGTCACCGAGCTCCGGCGGAACCCGGATGCAGGAGGGCACCGTCGCGTTTTTGCAGATGGTCAAGATCGCCGCGGCGGTGGAGCAGCACAAGCGGGCCCATCTGCCGTATCTGGTGTATCTGCGGCACCCGACGACAGGCGGCGTTTTCGCGTCGTGGGGCTCGCTGGGCCACGTGACCATCGCCGAACCCGGCGCGTTGATCGGCTTTCTGGGACCGCGGGTCTACGAGCAGCTCTACGGCGAGCCGTTTCCGGCGGGCATCCAGACCGCGGAGAACCTGCAGCGGCACGGCGTGATCGACGGCGTGGTGCCGCTGAAGTGGCTGCGGCGCACGCTGGAGCGGGCGCTGAAAGTGATCGTCGACCCACCGGCACCGGCGCCGGAGATACCCGAGGCGGAGCCGACGCCCGACGTGCCGGCCTGGGACTCGGTGCTGGCGTCACGTCGTCCCGACCGTCCCGGTGTCGGCTTTCTGCTGCGACATGGCGCGACCGAGAAGGTGGTGCTCTCCGGCACCGGTCAAGGACACGCGACGGTGCTTGCCCTCGCCAGGTTCGGTGGCCAGCCGGCCGTGCTGCTGGGGCAGAAGCGCACCAGCGACAGCGTGGGTCCGGCCGCACTGCGCGAGGCGCGCCGGGGAATGGCGCTGGCCGCTGGACTGCGACTGCCGCTGGTGCTGGTGATCGACACCTCCGGGCCGGCGCTGTCGGCCGACGCCGAGCAGGGCGGCCTCGCAGGCGAGATCGCACAGTGTCTGGCAGAACTGGTCACGTTGCCCACGGCGACGGTCTCGGTACTGCTCGGGCAGGGCAGCGGCGGCCCGGCGCTGGCAATGGTGCCCGCCGACCGGGTGCTGGCCGCGTTGCACGGGTGGCTGGCGCCGCTGCCGCCCGAAGGTGCCAGCGCAATCGTGTACCGCGACACGGCACATGCAGCAGAATTGGCTGCGGCGCAAGGCATCCGGTCGGCCGACTTGCTGGCGGCCGGGATCGTCGACGCGATCGTGCCCGAGCATCCGGACGCCGCCGAGGAGCCGATCGAGTTCGTCAAGCGGCTGTCGCGCGCGATTGCCGCCGAGTTGGGCGCGCTGCGCAGCATGCCCGACGAGCAGCGCAACGCCGACCGGCTGGCGCGCTACCGGATGCTGGGCTGACTCACCATGGATTCTGCTGCGGCGGCTGCGACGGCGGCTGCGATGGCGGCGGCTGTTGATAACCGGGCTGGCCCGCGCCGTAGTAGGGCTGCTGCGGCTGGCCCTGCGTGCCGTAGCCAGGGCTGCCGTAGTAGCCGTACTGCGGCTGCCTGGGCGCGGGCGGCTTGATCACGCCGGCCGATATCAGCAGCGCGGCCACTGCGAGCGCCGACTGCAAAAACCCGGTCACCAGAGCCAGGATCAGCCCTACCCCGGCGCCGAACTCCTGACCGCCCAGACTGTCCACCAATCCGATGAGCAAGAACAGCAGCGACAAGAAGCCGGCGATCGACAGGCCGGCCACGGCCGCTTCGTTGGCACGCTGCTTGGGCAGCAACGCGAACCCGGCGATCAGCCCCGCGGCCAACAGCAGGCTCAGGCCGATGACGCCCACGCCGACCCCGAAGTTGTCGAAGAAGCTCATCGTGTTGTCGTCGTCGGAAGGGCCGCCGCTGCGCGACACCGCGCCGCCTTGGGCGTACGGCGCGAAGCCGAGGAAGAAACTGATGATGCCGAGGGCGACGACGCCGAGGTTCATGTAGAACGGCAGGCCTCGATCCTCCCTGGGCGGGGCGCCGTAGCCCTGTGTCTGCGGTCCTTGCGGCGGGCCGCCGTAGCCGCCCGGGCCCGTCGAATACGTCATCACCTGCTCCTTGTCCAGCGCGGTCCAGCGGACCGTCGCCGCGGCTATCGCGCATCGACCCTATCGCCCGGCTGCGCGGGCGGCCGGCGCGTCGAGGTAACGCTGCAGCGTCGGCCCTAGCCAGCCGACGACGTCGTCATGCGTCATCGCCGTCACCGGAGGAAGTTTCAGCACGTAGCGGCACATCGCCAGGCCCAGAATCTGGGTGGCGATCAGCCCGGCCCTCTGTGCTGCCGCATCCGCGGCCAGGGTCGCGACCATCGGCTCGAGCTGACCCACGAAGATCTGCCGCATCCTGTCGGCCGCCTCGGCGTTGGTGGCGCTGGACTTGAGCAGCAGGACAAGCGCCTCGTCGCGCTCCCAGCGGTCGAGGAAATGGCGCACCAGCGCCTCGCCGAGCCGGTCGCGCGGCGACGTCGTCAAGTCCGGAAAACGCAGGTCGAATTGCGCCGCGGCCGCAAACAGGCGGTCCTTGCTGCCGAAATAGCGCATCACCATCGCCGGGTCGATCCCGGCGTCGGCGGCGATGGCGCGGATGGTCGCGGCCTCGTAGCCCACCGCAGCGAAGCGCTCGCGGGCCGCGGCCAGGATCGCCGCCTTGGTCTGCTCGGAGCGCTTCGCCGTCACGTCAACAAGTGTAGGCCAACAGGCGTTGACATTAGCGGCATTCGAGCGCATGCTGCAAGTCAACAAGCGTTGACAAAGGAGGTCGCGATGGATTCGACGGACGTACTGGTCGTGGGCGCCGGCCCGACGGGGCTCACTTTGACCGCGGCGCTTGTCGGAAGGGGCGTGCGGACTACGTTGGTCGACGCGTTGCCCGCAGGCGCCAACACGTCGCGCGCCGCCGCGGTGGCCGCCCGAACGCTGGAGGTGCTGGAGCAGATCGACGTCACCGATCAGCTGGTCAAGCATGGCATTCAGGCGCGCAGCTTCAGCATTCGCGACCGCGACCGGGTTCTGATGCCGCTGGATTTCAGCGGCCTGCCCACGCCGTACCCGTACACGCTGATGATCTCCCAGGCCGAAACCGAGCGGGTGCTGCTCGATCGCCTCGAAGAGCTCGGCGGGCAAGTGGTGCGCCCGAAGAAGCTGGTGGGTGTGCGACAGAACGCCGACGGGGCGGTGGCGACGTTCGACGACGGCGACCAGATCGCGGCGCGCTACGTCGTGGGCGCCGACGGCATGCACAGCGCCGTACGCGCGGCCGCCGGCATCGGCTTCCGCGGACACGCCTACGCAGAGGAGTTCGCGCTGGCCGACGTGCGGCTGCGCGGTGACGTGCCGGTCGGCGAGATCCTGTTGTTCTACGCGCGGGCGGGGCTGCTGGTCGTCGCGCCGCTGCCGGGCGACGTGTTCCGCATCGTCGCGCCTGCACCCGACGCGCCGCGAGAGCCGTCACAAGCGTTCGTGCAGCAGATCCTCGACGAGCGCGGCTTCGGTGCGGGCCGGCTCGCCGTCGGAGACGTGCTGTGGGGCTCGCATTTTCGCATCCACCACCGCGTGGCCGACACCTATCGCGCGGGCCGGCTCGTGCTGGCCGGCGACGCCGCGCATGTACACAGCCCGGCCGGCGGACAGGGCATGAACCTGGGCATCCAGGACGCCATCGCGCTGGCCGAGGTGCTGGACCGCGTGGTCGGCGGCGCGCCGGAGGTCTTGCTCGACCGCTACAGCGCGGCACGACGGCCGATGGCCCAGAAGGTGCTGCAGTTGACCGACCGACTGACTCGGCTGGCTACTCTGCCGCCGGCATTGCGGCCGATCCGGAACACGTTGATGCCGTTGGCTTCTCGCGTGCCCGCTGTCCGCAGCAAGCTGGCCTGGCAGCTCAGTGGTCTGGTGTACCGCTAGCTCCGCCGCGCGATTTCAGGCGGCGGCCGCGTCGTCGCCGAACTGGGTGACGTACAACTCGGCGTAGCGGCCGCCGCGGGCCAGCAGCTGCTCGTGAGTGCCGCGCTCGACGATGCGGCCGTCCTCGACCACCAGGATCACGTCGGCGGCGCGCACCGTGGACAGCCGGTGTGCGATCACGATCGACGTGCGGCCGGTCAGCGCCTCCGAAAGTGCTTGCTGCACAGCGGATTCCGAGGCGGAGTCCAGAGACGCGGTGGCTTCGTCGAGTACGACGACGCGGGATTGTCCCAGCAGCAAACGCGCGATCGTCAGGCGCTGACGCTGCCCGCCCGACAAGCGGTATCCCCGCTCCCCCACCACGGTGTCCAGGCCGTCGGGCATATCGGCGACCACGTCCGCGAGCCGGGCCCGGCGCAGTGCTTCCCAGAGTTCGTCGTCGGTGGCCTGCGGCGCAGCCAGTTGCAGATTCGAGCGGATCGACTCGTGGAACAGGTGCCCGTCCTGGGTGACCATGCCGATGGTTTCACGCAGCGACGCGAACGTGACGTCACGCACGTCGACGCCGTTCAGCCTGATCGCGCCGGAGTCGACATCATAGAGGCGGGCCAGCAGCGACGCGATGGTCGACTTTCCCGCGCCCGACGATCCGACCAGGGCCACCATCTGACCGGGCTCGGCGGTGAACGAAATGCCGTGCAGCACTTCGACTCCGCCGCGATCATCCAGCTCGGCCACCTCCTCCAAAGAGGCCAGCGACACCTTGTCCGCCGACGGATAGCTGAACCGCACGTCGTCGA
Source organism: Mycobacterium sp. NGS39 (assembly GCF_059812765.1). Classification (NCBI taxonomy): domain Bacteria; kingdom Bacillati; phylum Actinomycetota; class Actinomycetes; order Mycobacteriales; family Mycobacteriaceae; genus Mycobacterium; species Mycobacterium sp. NGS39. Next base: position 25,365 of record NZ_JCALDH010000010.1, read on the forward strand.
ATTCGATTCGCACGGGCCCGTCGGGAACCGCGACGGCGTCGAAAGACTCCCGGATCAGCGGCACCAGGTCGAGCACCTCGAACACCCGCTCGAAACTGACCAGCGCACTGGCGATTTCGACGCGCGCATTGGCCAATGCGGTCAACGGCGCGTACAGGCGTGTCAGCAGCAGCGCCAGCGACACGATCGCTCCCGCCTGCAAATGGCCGCCGATGGCCAGCATCCCGCCCAGCCCGTACACCAGCGCCAGCGCCAGTGCCGACATCAGCGTCAGAGAGTTCATGAACGTCGACTGCAGCATCGCCGAACGCACGCCGATGTCGCGCACCCGCCCGGCGCGCACCGCGAACTCAGCAGACTCGCGCTCCGGGCTGCCGAACAACTTGACCAGCGTCGCGCCCGGGGCCGAAAAGCGTTCTGTCATCTGGGTATTCATCGCGGCGTTGTGGATCGCGCCTTCCCGGCTCAGCCGCGCCATCGTCGAGCCGATCCGCCGCGCCGGCACCACGAACAACGGCACCAGCAGCAGCGCGAGCAGCGTCACCTGCCACGAGATCCCGATCATCACCGCGAGCGTCAGCGTCAGCGTCACCGCGTTGGACACCACACCGGACAGCGTGTCGGAGAACGCCCGCTGCGCGCCGATGACGTCATTGCCGAGGCGACTCACCAGCGCGCCGGTGCGGGTGCGGGTGAAGAACGCGACGGGCATCCGCTGGACGTGGTCGAAGACGGCCGTACGCAGGTCCAGGATCAGCCCTTCGCCGATCGTCGACGACAGCCAGCGTGTCACCAGCGCGGTGCCGGCCTCGGCCAGCGCCACGGCGGCGATCACCAGTGCCAGCACCACGACCGTCGACGACGGCCCGCCGCGCACGATCGCGTCGATCACCTTGCCGGCCAACATCGGGGTGGCCACCGCCAGCAGCGCCGTGCCGACGCTCACCGCGACGAACACCGCGAGCCTGCGATGATGCCGACCGGCGAACCGCCAGATCCGGCGCATCAGCGCGCGGTCAGCCAGCGAGCGCAGGTCGCCGCCGCGCGCGCTCATCTCCCGGTACAGGGTGGTCCGGGCCACCGATTCCATGCTCATCGCGCCCACGCTAGAACCTCAACAAAGGTGGAGGTCAAACATTCCCCGCCGGGAAGGCCCTGCACGTCCCCCGCTTCGGGTCGCCAATCAGGCAATATTGTGCATATGGACAGTGCTGCCTCTCCGCGTGTGCTGGTAGTGGATGACGACGCCGACGTGCTCGCGTCGCTGGAGCGCGGGCTGCGGCTGTCCGGGTTCGACGTCGCGACCGCGACCGACGGCGCCGAGGCATTGCGCAGCGCGACCGAGACCAGGCCCGACGCGATCGTCCTCGACATCAACATGCCCGTGCTGGACGGCGTCAGCGTGGTCACCGCGCTGCGGGCGATGGACAACGACGTGCCGGTGTGCGTGCTCTCGGCGCGCAGCTCAGTGGACGACCGGGTGGCCGGGCTGGAAGCCGGCGCCGACGACTACCTGGTCAAGCCGTTCGTTCTCGCCGAGCTCGTCGCGCGGGTCAAGGCGCTGCTGCGCCGTCGCGGCTCCACCGCGACCTTCAGCTCCGAGACCATCCAGGTGGGGCCGCTGGAGGTCGACATCCCAGGCCGGCGCGCTCGGGTCAACGGCGTGGACGTCGACCTGACCAAGCGGGAGTTCGATCTGCTGGCGGTGCTCGCCGAACACAAGACCGCGGTGCTGTCGCGGGCACAACTGCTGGAGCTGGTCTGGGGTTACGACTTCGCCGCCGACACCAACGTGGTCGACGTGTTCATCGGTTACCTGCGCCGCAAGCTCGAGGCGGGCGGCGCGCCGCGGCTGCTGCACACTGTTCGTGGAGTGGGCTTCGTCCTGCGAACGCAGTAGTCACCGATGAACCGGCTGTCACGCATTTTCCGGCGCACCCCGTCACTTCGGACGAGGGTCGCCTTCGCGACGGCCATCGGCGCGGCCATCCCGGTGCTGATCGTCGGCACCGTGGTGTGGGTCGGCATCACCAACGACCGCCTCGAGCGGCTGGACCGCCGGCTCGACGAGGCCGCCGGGTTCGCGGTGCCGTTCGTGCCGCGGGGACTGGAGCAGATCCCGCCGTCGCCCAACGACCAGGACGTCGTCATCACCGTGCGTAAAGGCGACCAGGTCCGCTCCAATTCCGACGTGGTGTTGCCGCCGCTGACGGCCGACTACGCCGACACCAACGTCGGCGGGGTGCGCTACCGCGTCCGCACGGTCGACATCCGCGGGTCCGAGCCGCCGATGTCGCTGGCCGTGGGCGCCACCTACGACGACACCATCGCCGACACCAACAACCTGCACCGCCGCGTGATCTTCATCTGCATGTTCGCAATCGTGGCCGCGGGCGTCTTCGGGTGGCTGCTGGCCGCGTTCGCCGTGCGCCCGCTGAAACGCCTTGCGCAGCAAGCCCGCTCGATCGACGCCGGCGACGAGGCGCCCGACCTGGAGATCCGCGGCGCCACCGAGGCGGTGGAGATCGCCGACGCCGTGGAAGGCATGCTGCAGCGCATCTTCAACGAGCAGGACCGTACCAAGGCCGCGCTGGCATCGGCCCGCGACTTCGCGTCGGTGTCTGCCCACGAGCTGCGCACGCCGCTGACCGCCATGCGCACCAACCTGGAAGTGCTGGCCACGCTGGATCTTCCCGACGAGCAGCGCAAGGAAGTGCTCAACGACGTGATCCGCACGCAGTCGCGGATCGAGGCGACGCTGTCGGCTTTGGAGCGGCTGGCTCAAGGCGAGCTGTCGACCTCCGACGACCACGTGCCCGTCGACATCACCGAGCTGCTCGACCGGGCCGCGCATGACGCGATCCGCATCTATCCCGACCTGGACGTGTCGCTGATGCCGTCGCCGTCGGTGATCATCGTGGGCTTGCCTGCCGGTCTGCGGCTGGCCGTGGACAACGCGATCGCCAACGCGGTCAAGCACGGTGGAGCGACGCGAATTCAGTTGTCGGCAGTCAGTTCTCGCGACGGCGTGGAGATCGCCATCGACGACAACGGCACCGGGGTCCCGGAAGAGGAACGCGCGGTGGTGTTCGAGCGGTTCGCCCGCGGCTCGACGGCCTCGCACTCCGGGTCGGGTCTGGGCTTGGCGCTGGTCGCCCAGCAGGCCGAATTGCACGGTGGCACAGCGTCTTTGGAGGCCAGCCCGCTGGGTGGCGCCCGGCTGCTGCTACGGCTGCCCGGGCCGAAGCCGTCACCCTTCTGACTTTCGCCGAGCGTGCGTGTCGGGTCAGCGACACGCCGATGACGCCGGCATTCGACGCACGCTCGCGCCGCGCCTGAACCGGCGGATGGGGAAGTCGATCTCGGGTTTGCCTGTCGCCCCGCTCACGGTAGCGGGCACACTGGGGTGGTGGCAGAGGACAACGACACCTTGACCCGGATCAACGAGCTGGTCGCCGAGGAGAAGAAGCTGCGCGCAAAACTTCAGCGCGGCGAGATCAGCGGCGACGAAGAGCAGGCGCGGCTCAACGCGCTGGAAGCACAGCTGGACCAGTGCTGGGACCTGTTGCGGCAGCGTCGCGCGCTGCGCGAGACCGGTGGTGATCCCAAGGATGCGCAGGAACGCCCCGCCGATCAGGTCGAGGGCTACTTGAACTGACGGGGTCGAACTGACAGCGGCTTACGACGCCGTCGTCGTCGGCGGCGGTCATAACGGTCTGGTCGCCGCCGCCTACCTGGCGCGCGCCGGCAAGCGGGTTCTGGTGCTCGAGCGGCTGCACCAGGTCGGCGGTGCGGCGGTGTCGCAGCGCCCGTTCGCCGGCGTCGACGCGCGCATCTCGCGGTATGCGTATCTGGTCAGTCTTCTGCCTTCGCTGGTCGTCGACGACCTGGAACTGCCGGTGCGGCTGGCCCGGAGACGGTATTCGTCGTACACGCCGGATCCCGCTTCGGGCGGACGGCGCGGATTGCTCGTCGGGCCCCACCGCGGCATCGCCGACGACTTCTACCGCCGCTGCCGCAGGGTCACGGATGCCCTGTGGCCGACCATGACCTCGCCGCTGTTGTCGCGCAGCGCGGCGCGCCGACGGGTCGGTGACGACGCGGCGTGGGCGTCGATGATCGAGCAGCCGATCGGTCAGGCGATCCGCACTGCAGCACCTGACGACCTGACGCGCGGTGTGATCGCCACGGACGCGCTGATCGGCACCTTCGCAAGGCTCGACGACGAGTCGCTGCGGCAGAACGTGTGCTTCCTGTACCACCTGATCGGTGGTGACTGGGACGTGCCGATCGGCGGCATGGGCGCGCTCACCGACGCGCTCTCTTCCGCGGCCACTCGGTATGGCGCCGAAATCGTCACGGGCGCAGATGTTTTCGCGATCGATCCGGGTGGCGACGTGCGTTACCGAGTGCATGACGACGAGCGTCTGGTGCACGGCGCATGGGTGTTGGCGGGAGTGACGCCGACGGTTCTGGCGTCGCTTCTGGGCGAACCTGCGCCGCCAGCGGCTCCCGGCAGCCAGGTGAAGATCAACATGATGCTGCGACGGCTTCCGCGGCTACGAGACAGCAGCGTCGCCGTCGAGCAGGCGTTCGGCGGCACTTTCCACGTCAACGAGACGTTCGGTCAACTGGAGTCGGCGTACGCCGCCGCTGCGGCCGGTGCGATTCCCACGCCGTTGCCCTGCGAGATCTACTGCCACTCCCTGGCCGATCCCAGCATTCTGTCGCCGGCGTTGCGGGCGTCGGGTGCGCAGACGCTGACGGTGTTCGGCCTGCACACCCCGCATGGTCTGGGCTCTCGTGAGCAGCTGACGTCGGCGGTGCTCGATTCGCTGAATTCAATTCTAGCAGAACCGATTCAGGAAGTACTGATGCAGGGTTGTGTGGAAACCAAGACCACCGCCGACCTGGAATCCACGCTGGGTATGACGGCCGGCAACATCTTCCACGGCGGGCTCGCGTGGCCGTTCGCCGAGGACGACGAACCTCTGGACAGCCCTGCCCGTCGCTGGGGCGTGGCTACCGCGCATGATCGAATCCTGTTGTGCGGGGCCGGGACTCGTCGAGGCGGCGGTGTGTCTGGAATCGGCGGCCACAATGCCGCGATGGCGGTCCTCGAGTCTTAGCCGTGCCCCGCGTTCGCAGCAGCGCGACCAAGCAGGTCGTGCAGCAGCTGGAGATCGTCGTCGCCCAACGATGAGAGTGCTTCGGGCGCCGGATCGTCGACGGCATCGATCAATGCGACGAGGTCGCGGCCCGCGTGCGTCAAGGACACGAGCTTGCAGCGTCGGTTGGCCGGGTCAGGGCGCCGCGCCACCAGTCCACGCGCCTCGAGGTCGTTGACGGCCACGGTCGCCGCAGGTGCATCGATGGTCGCGGCATCGGCGATCTGCCTCACCGTCATCGGCCCTCGGCGCAGCCGCCGCAGGATGCGAATTCTGCTGAACGGCAGACCTGTCCGGTCGACGACATCGCGCCGCCAGCGGTCCTTGTTGTCGAGGACCAACGCCGACATCTGCCGCCAGACCTCGTCGGCCAACCGGTTACGCGGCACGCGCTGACTCTCGGTGATCAGGTCCGGCTATCAATGGGGCAAGCCGCTCCGCCGAGCGGATCGCCCGCGGCGACGTCGACACCACCCCGAGCACCACGACGGCCAAGCCGAGTGCCGCACAGACGAACCACAGCGGCCGCGCGGCTGTGGCGAAATCAGCATGGGCGGCCAGCGCCCCACCCGCGAGCGAGCCGCACAGTGCCACACCGACACTCACGCCGATCTGCCGGCTCGTCGACGCCACCGCCGAGGCGGCTCCGGCGCGGTCCCTCGGCATTCCGCTCACCGCGGCCGTGGTTACCGGCGCATTGACCATGGCGAAGCCGATCCCGAAGATGCCGAATACCACCAAGATCAGCCACACCGGCGCGGTCTCGCTGATCTGGGTCAGCATCAGCGTCGCCGCAGTGATCAGCGCGCCGGCGGCCAATAGTGACGGACGGCTGCCGAAGCGGCCGACCAGTCGACCGGACAGCGGTGAAAAGACAAGTGCGCCAAGGGCGATCGGCAGATAGATCAAGCCGGTGTGCAGCGCCGAGAAGTGGCGCTGCGCTTGCAGGTACAGCGACATCATGAACAAAAACGCGCCATACGCCGCGAACGCGCAGACCGCGATCATCGTCGCCGCTGAAAACGGCACGCTGCGGAAGAAGCGAAGGTCGATGAACGGATCGCGGCGGCGGGACTCATAGCGAAGGAAGCCGACGAAAGCGGTGATGGCGATGGCGATCACCGCGATAGTGCGCGGGTTCGCCCACCCCATCGACGGGCCCTCGATGAGCACGAACACCACGCCGAACAGAAAAACCATGCCCAGCGCCTGCCCGACGGGGTCTACGTCGCGCATGGACGCGGACTTCGATTCAGGGACGAAGATGGCGGTCAACAGAATCGCTGCCGCACAGATCGGCAGGTTGATCCAGAACACCGCGCGCCAGTCGATCCACTGGATGAGCCCGCCACCGACTATGGGGCCCAAGGCCATCGAGATGCCGACGACCCCGCCCCAGATGCCGATCGCGCGAGCTCGTTCGACGCGCCCGGTGAACACCTGCGTAATGATCGAAATCGCAACGGGATTCATCATCGACCCGCCGATGGCCTGCACCAGCCGCGCTCCGATCAGCGCGCCCATGCTCGGCGCGAGGCTGCACAGCAGCGAGCCCAGCGCGAAGACGCTGAGCCCGATTTGGAAGGTGCGTCTGCGCCCGAACCGGTCGGCGGCCGCGCCGGACAGCAACAGCAGCGACGCGAGCGCCAATGTGTAGATGTCGATGACCCACTGCAGTTGCGAGGCGGATGCGCGAAGGTCAGCGCGGATCGCGGGGATTGCGACGTTGACGATCGTCGCATCCATCGACACGATCAGCAGGCTCAGGCAACAGGACGTCAGAATGATCGCCTTGCGTCGGGGGCTGAGCGTGCTCATTCAACGATTGTAAAAGTACAACTGTCGGGCGCGCGAGGTGAGAGATGTCGCTCTCGGCACCCGCGAGCGTGCGCAGCGGTACGGCATTCGCGGCGTGTCGCTGCGCAGACGCGCACGCTCGCGAAGGAGGCGGGGCGCGCAGACGCGCACGCTCGCGAAGGAGGCGGGCTAGCGGCTGTCGATCGTCTTGTAGTCGCGCTCGCCGTAGCCGGTGTAGATCTGCCGCGGCCGGCCGATCTTGCCACCCGGCTCGTCGTGCATCTCGCGCCAGTGCGCAATCCAGCCGGGCAGGCGTCCCAAGGCGAACAGCACCGTGAACATCGGCGTCGGGAAGCCCATCGCGCGGTAGATCACGCCGGTGTAGAAGTCGACGTTCGGGTACAGCTTGCGTTCGATGAAGAAGTCGTCGGTGAGCGCGACCTCTTCGAGCGCCTTGGCGATGTCCAGCAGTTCGTCGTCGCCGCCGAGCTTGCCCAAGATCTTGTCGGCCTGCTCTTTGACGATGCGGGCGCGCGGGTCGTAGTTCTTGTACACGCGGTGGCCGAAGCCCATCAGCTTGACGTTGTCCTCGCGGTTCTTGACGCGCTTGACGAAGTCGTGGACGTCGCCCTTGGCGGCGCGGATCTTCTCCAGCATCTCGAGCACCGCCTGGTTCGCGCCGCCGTGCAGCGGCCCCCACAGTGCGTTGATGCCGCCGGAGATCGAGGTGAACAGGTTGGCCTGCGACGACCCGACGAGGCGCACGGTCGACGTCGAGCAGTTCTGCTCGTGGTCGGCGTGCAGGATGAACAGCATGTCCAGGGCCCGAACCACCTCGGGGTCCACCTCGTACGGCTCGGCCGGGAACCCGAACGTCATTCGCAGGAAGTTCTCCACCAGCGTCAGCGAGTTGTCCGGATAAAGGAAAGGCTGGCCGGCCGACTTCTTGTATGCGTACGCCGCGATCGTCGGCAGCTTGGCCAGCAGCCGGATCGTCGACAACTCCACCTGCTCGTCGTCGAACGGGTCCAGCGAGTCCTGGTAGTAGGCCGAAAGCGCGTTGACCGCCGAGGACAGCACCGGCATCGGATGCGCGTTGCGCGGGAAGCCGTCGAAGAACCGCTTCAGGTCCTCATGGAGCAGAGTGTGTCGCTGAATCTGGGTGGTGAACTTGGCCAGCTGTTCCTTGGTGGGCAGCTCGCCGTAGATCAGCAGATAGCTCACTTCGATGAACGTCGACTTCTCGGCGAGCTGCTCGATCGGGTAGCCGCGGTAGCGCAAAATGCCGGCGTCGCCGTCGATGTAGGTGATCGCGCTCTTCGTCGACGCGGTGTTGACGAAGCCGGGATCGAACGTGGTGTAGCCGGATTTCGACAGCAGGCTGCCCAGTGCGATCCCGTCGGCGCCCTCAGTGGCGCGCGCTATCTGTAACTCGAGCTCACCCCCGGGGTATTGAAGGGTGGCGAACTCTTCGGCATTGGATGAGTTGTCGGCCACGAGAGTCCCTTCTTCGCTGGTGAGGGTGAGCCTACAAAACGGTAGCCGTATTCTCGGCGGCGCGCCCGCGCGGGGTTAGGACAGCAGGTCACACACGTGCCCGCGAGCCGGTGCAGACGTCCGTGAACTGTTCATAGGTCTCGGTCAACACCGCGGCCAGCGCGTCTGCGTCCACCCGGGGCCAGTCGGTGTCCGGGCCGAACGCGGCGACCGCGTGCAACAGAATCGTCGCGAACACCGCGACCGCGAGCTGCAGTTTCTTGTCGTCGACACCGACACCCATCCGCGCGGCGAGCGCCGCCGTGACCGCGTGGTCGCGGAAATCGCTGGCTGCCAGCCGCAGCGCAGGTGACGAATTGACAATGCGCGCAATGGTTTTCAGCCGTTCGGTGGTGAAGTCGCCGGCCGACGCCGTCGCCGTGGCCCGGATCATCGCGACGTGGGCGGCGAACAACGCGTCGACGGGGCTTAGGTCGGGCGGCTGCTGCCCGAGATGCACGGCGATCTCAGCGGTCATGTCGTCGATCAGCGCGAGGATGACGGCGTCCTTGGTGGCGAAGTAGCGGCTGAACGTCCGCGGCGAGACGTCGGCGACCGCGGCGATCTGGTCGACGGTCGTGCGGTCGTAGCCCTGCTCGTCGCACAGCTGCACCGCGGCATCGATCAGCATCGACCGGGTGCGCTGCTTCTTGCGTTCGCGCAGGCCAGGCGCCCCCGCCCCGTCCACCTCCACCACGAACAGGATCGTAACGCGCAAAACCGGGCTAGTCGCCGGGTTCGGTGGGCTCGTCACCGGCGACGGCCACGCGGTACCGGACGAACGCGGGCACCGCGAGCGCCGCGATGAGCACCCCGACGACCACCAGCGCCCCGCCGCCCGCAGCGGCCACCGTGGTGCCGACGGCAGCAGCGGCGGCACCGTGCACGGCGTCGGCGAGCCGCGGCCCGCCCGCGACGACGACGATGAACACGCCTTGCAACCGACCACGCACCTCGTCGGAGGCGGCCTGCTGAAGGATCGTCGACCGGAACGCCGCGGACACCATGTCCGCCGCACCGCCGATCGCCAGGAACACGACGGCCGTCCCGAGCATGAGGCCCCCGGTTCCGTTCGCCGCGCCCGACGACAGCCCGAAGCCGACCATGGCCAGCCCCCAGACCACGATCGCCGCGACCACCACCAGCCCTTGCCGCCGAATCCGCGGCAGCCAACCGGAGAACACGCCACCGGCCACCGCTCCCGCCGAAATCGCCGCCGCCAGCAGCGCCATCGTGGTGCCGCCCTCGACCGGCCCGCCGAAACTCTGGTGCGCGATCTGCGGGAACAGCGCGCGCGGCATGCCGAACACCATCGCGATGATGTCGACGACGAAGGACATCAGCACGACGGTGTGGCCGGCCAGGTAGCGGAACCCGTCCCAGACCGCGGCGAACCCCCACCCCGCGGAACGCTCGCCGGTGGGCGGCATCTTGGCCAACCGGAACGTGGCCCAGATCGGCGCGCAGCAGGTGATCGCGTCGATCAGATACAGCGCCGAGAGGTCCACCCACTTCAGCAGCACACCGGCCAGCAGCGGCCCGACGATCGCGCCGAACTGCGTCACGGTCATGTTCAACGAGTTCGCAGCGGGCAGCTGCTCGCCCGGCAACATCCGAGGGATCGCCGCAGCGCGAGTGGGCGAATTGATCGCATAAAACGCCTGCTGCACCGACAGCAGGCACAGCACCACCCACACGTTGTTGAGCGACAACGCCGCCTGCGCCCACAGCAGCACCGACGCCAGCGCCAGCCCGCAGGACGCGATGATCAGCAGCAGGCGCCGGTCCATCGCATCGGCCCAGGCACCGCCCCACAGCCCGAACACGATGAGCGGCACCAGCGCGAACAGGCCCGACAGCCCGACGTACGCCGAGTTCTGGGTGAGCGCATAAATCTGCACCGGCACCGCGAAGATCGTCAGGTTGGCGCCGATGACGGTGACCACACCGGCCAGCCACAGCCGGCGGAAGTCGGGCGTGCGCAGCGGCGCGGTGTCCGCCAGCAGCCGCGAGCTACGGCTGGAGACGTTCGACACGGCCGTCGTGTACCCGAATTCGGTTGTGCAACCGGTTTTCCCGGCCCTGCCAGAACTCGACGACGTCCGGGCCGATGAGGTAGCCGCCCCAATTGGGCGGTACGGGAATCTCGTTGACGCCGGCGAAGCGTTCCGTGACCTCTTTGAGTCGGTCCAGCAACTCGGCGCGCGAGCCGATGGGCTGCGATTGCGCGGATGCCCACGCGCCCAGCTGCGAGCCCCGCGGCCGTTTCGACCAGTACTCCGCGGTGGTCTGCGCGGTGACTTTGCTCACAGGCCCGCGTACGTGGACCTGACGGCCCAGCGCGTACCACGGGAACGTCGCTGACGCATACGGTGTCGCGGCCAGCTCGACACCTTTCGCGGAGTCGTAATTGGTGAAGAACGTGATGCCGGTATGGTGCACGCTCTTGCACAACACCGACCGGCTCGCCGGCCTTCCCCGACGGTCGACCGTGGCCAGCACCATCGCGTTGGGCTCCGCCACACCTGCGCGTTCCGCGTCGTCAATCCACTTGCACAGCAACGCAACCCATCCGTCGGCAAGCCAGTCGACGTCCAGATCGGGACTGCCGTCCTTCTCCGCCGAACCGTATTCGGCTCGCATCCGTGCCAGGTGCTCGTTGTCCGGTCGCGCCACGCGGCAACGCTACGCCGCAGCAGCGCAGTGGTGGTTACCGACCGGTAGACAGCGCCGGCGAGCCGGGTGCGAGAATCAGCGCCATGACTGCGGTACCGGAGAATTTCGTCAGCGGACTCGAAGGCGTGGTGGCCTTTACTACCGAGATTGCCGAGCCGGACAAGGACGGCGGTGCGCTGCGCTACCGCGGGGTCGACATCGAGGATCTGGTCGAGCAGCGGGTGACGTTCGCCGACGTGTGGTCGCTGTTGGTGGACGGCAAGTTCGGCCGTAGCCTGCGCCCGGCCGAGCCGTTCCCGCTGCCGATCCACACCGGCGATGTGCGTGTCGACGTGCAAGCGGGTTTGGCGATGCTGGCGCCGATCTGGGGATACAAGCCGATTCTGGACATCGACGACGACACCGCGCGCGAGCAGCTGGCGCGGGCGTCGGTGATGGCGCTGTCGTACGTCGCGCAGTCCGCCCGCGGTATCGAGCGGCCGGCGATTCCGCAGCGCGAGATCGACCAATGTTCAACTGTCACAGAGCGATTCATGACCCGCTGGAAGGGCGAGCCCGACCCCAAGCACGTCGAAGCCATCGACGCCTACTGGGTGTCCGCGGCCGAGCATGGGATGAACGCGTCGACGTTCACCGCGCGAGTGATCGCGTCGACGGGCGCCGACGTGGCCGCGGCGCTGTCCGGGGCCATCGGCGCGATGAGCGGACCGCTGCACGGCGGCGCACCGGCACGTGTGCTGCCGATGATCGAGGAGGTCGAGAAGACCGGCGACGCGACGGCCGTGGTGAAGGGCATCCTCGACCGCAAGGAGAAGCTGATGGGCTTCGGCCACCGCGTGTACCGCGCGGAGGACCCGCGGGCCCGCGTGCTGCGGTCGACGGCCAAGCGCCTCGCCGCGCCACGCTACGAAGTGGCCGCGGCGCTGGAGCAGGCGGCGCTGACCGAGCTTCGCGAACGCCGCCCCGACCGGGCGATCGAAACCAACGTCGAGTTCTGGGCTGCGGTGATCCTCGATTTCGCCGGGGTGCCCGCAAGGATGATGCCGGCGATGTTCACCTGCGGGCGCACCGCCGGCTGGTGCGCGCACATCCTCGAGCAGAAGCGGCTGGGCAAGTTGGTGCGGCCGTCCGCGGTGTATGTGGGACCCGGCCCGCGGCCGTTGGAGGCGGTCGACGGGTGGTCGGAGATCGCCCGCGTCGGGGTCTGACTCCCGTCGCTCCCTTCCTCCGGATCAGGCGACGTGGTCGCGATGACTTCGGCGCCGGCGGCAGGTCTACCTAGAGAGCCGACCCCCGGAAGAAGGAGATCACCATGGCCATCGAAGTAGAGCCTGCTGTGCTGCCGCACCTGACCGTCGACGACGCGGCCGCCGCCATCGACTTCTACGTGAAGGCATTCGGAGCGGAGGAACTCGGCCGCGTGCCGGGCCCGGACGGCAAGAAGCTGATCCACGCGGCGCTGCGGCTCAACGGTTCGACCGTGATGCTCGCCGACGACTTCCCCGAGATGAACGACGGCAAGCCCAGTGCACCGACCGCGCTCGGCGGCACGCCGGTGACCATCCACCTCGTCGTCACCGATGTCGACGCGAAATTCCAGCAGGCCCTCGATGCCGGTGCGACGGTAGTCATGCCGGTAGAGGACCAGTTCTGGGGCGACCGGTACGGCATGTTGCGCGACCCCTTCGGTCACCAGTGGTCGCTGGGCCAGCCGGTGCGTGAAGTGAGCCCTGAAGAAATCCAGCAGGCCTTCAGCCGGCAGTAGGCCGAGAGCCTCAGCGCTGCAATCTCCGCTGCATCATGCCTCGGCGTCGCCGACCAGCCGCAGCATCGCCGGATCGGATTCACCCTGCTCGTCCGTCGCGCCGCCACGGAAGCGTTCCTCCAGTGCCGCGACGGTGCGGACCCACTCGGTGCCCACGCTGACGCCGCGCCGGTACCGCTCGCTACCCGCGAGGCCGGTCCAGTGCCCGTCGTCGTCCCAGTACAAGCTGATGTACTCGACCACGCCACTGTGACCCGGGTCGAGAACGCGCACCCAGCGGGTGAGCCGACCGTGTGTGGCCTCGGACTTCTGATAGTAGGGAACTTCGTCGGTGGGAAGCTGTGTCCAGCCGAATCGGTTGGCGAGGTCCGCGGCAGCCTGCTTCGTCAATCCCTTGACGAGGTCGATGTGCGGGTGCGGGCGGGATCGCTTCGCGTCGGCGCCACGCCGCGGTTCGCTACCTGCTGCGTGAAGACCGTCCATCTTGGCAGGAGGCGCCGGCCTGATAGAGCTTTGAGTCGGCATGCACCGGACAATACCGACTGATTATCAGAAAAGTCTCCGGTTTCCGGACTTTCGTATTTTCGTTTGCAAATAAATGAGGAACTGGGGCGCTGAAAAGGCACAACACTCGGGCCGCGCGCGAAATCGCCAGTGAGACGCCGAGATTCGACATTGCAGATAGCCGGGAGTTTGCCCCAGCTGATCAGCTCACGAGCGCGTTGGCCGCACCCGTCCGGGTTCTCGGCGAGGCGGCCAACGCGCTCGTCGGCGCATCCACGGGTACCCCGCCGGCCGAAACCACCGATGGCGCCTCGACTCAACCCATGGCGTACGTCGTCGGCTCGGCTGTTCGCCGAACCGCAGTCGAGTCTAGCCACGCGGTTGTTGACCTCACAACATCTAGCAAAATCAGCGGCACTGAGATCCACGCTCGACAGAGTGCAAACATGTGCCAACGAGCGAGGCGAAATGCGAACGTACAGCTGTTGCCCCACAGAGAACGAGTGGCCTTAACCGGTTCGACCAATGCCCGTCGGCCACCTAGTCGACACCGAGTGGCAAAGCACTGTTAACCAGCTTCGCGGATGGACCGCTGAGGGCGTCAGTCGAGGTGTTCAGCCCGGCGCAGCTCTTCCACCTTCGCAGCGAGCTCCTCGACGGCGTGGGCGGAAAGCCCCACCACCCGATTGGCAACCCGTCGCACCCCTTGGTCGCGCATCGCCGCGAGGATCGTCAGCTCCTTGTCCATGACCCGGAAATACCAGTCGTCGGTGAAGTAGGCCGGGCTGACGCGGAAGAACGCGGCGATGCCCTCCACCATCTCTTTCGACGGATTCCCGCGCGTGCCTTTACGCAGCTGGGACAGGTAGGGCGCCGAGATCCGCATGCCCTGGGCGTTGAGGGCATTGATCAGCTCCGCCGAGGTGTGGGGGCCGCGGCCAGGGGGATAGACCGTGTCGAACAGGCGGTTGAGCCGCTGGGTGAACGTCTTTTTCACCATTCGCCGTTGCTCACGCCACGGCAGCGAGTGCACACGCGTCACCGCGTCGAGAGGGCCCTCCGACATGCTGTCGAAGTACTGCTCGTCGGTGAAGTACGCGGGACTCACCCGAAAGAACGCGGCAATGCCTTCGACCAGCTCTTTCGACGGATTTGTGCGCACCCCGGCGCGCAGCTGCGCGATGTAGGGGGCCGACGTGCGCACACCCTGAGCGTTGAGCGCCGCCACCAGTTCCGCCGAGCTGTGCGGTCCCCGGCTTGGCGGGAAGACGGTTTGGAACAACCGGTTCAAACGGGCTGCGAATGTGTCACTCATTCATCTCCTCTTTCCCTCACGCGCGGCAGGTGGGTTTGAGGAAGCCCGCCTCGCCGTAACGCGCAACATCAAACCGACGACTAGAACGATGACATCTTTACATACGTTCGGGATGATTATGCGCGTTCTGAGCAACCAAGGGTATGCCCGAGCCGGCCGGCGACCGTCCGGCGGTGTCTCGACGAGCAGACAGGCTGACCTGGGACGGCTGACGACCTTGCGACCGGCGGAAACGCTCGATCGCTTTGCGGCGCCGTAAAATCAGTTCCGCATTTCGTAATATTTGCCCGCTAGTTCAATAATGATGATCAGCAGTATTGCATTTTTCCATTCCTACCGCCGGAATCGTGTCTGCGACCAGCGCAGGCCCCATGCTGCTGATCACACTTTTCAGGCTGCCGAAGACCGAAAAAGGTCTGGGAAATGTGGTACGAATTTTCGTGACCCACATTCAGAAGTTGTCCGTATCAAGGATTTTCGGGACCATGGAGCGTCGACGTAACCACCAAGCCGGCCAGTCACCCCTGGAAATCCTGCGTCAGCTGCCTGCGCTGGTGTTGCTCGACCGGCTCCCAGTCGCCGCGCTGGCCGTAGCCGAAGACGGCGAAATCATATTCGCGAACAGGGCCTGCGCTGAAATGCTCGGCTACACCGACGCGGAACTCACCGCGTTGCAGTTTCGGGAATTGTTCACCGCATTGCCGGCGGACACCTCAGCAGTGGCGGCCATGCGGGCCTTTGCCGATGTGGTCGTCGAGCTCAAACATCACGACGGGTCGCCGGTGAACGCGCGAATGAGCAAGTCGGTGCTACGGCGCGACGACGACCCCGTGGCGCTGGTGACATTCCAGGACCTCACCGAGCAGCTGTGGGTTCAAGGCCTCTGAGTTCCGATCGTCAGCGCTGACCCCGCATGACGCATCGATTCCCGGGAGACGAATTCGCGGAAGTACGGCAGCGCCTCGTGGTTGGCGATCGCCGGAAGCAGCACATCCCAGGCGCGGGTGAGGCGAGCGACGAGATCGTCGTATCCGGAACTCGCGCTGGACAACAACTCCACGCCGAGGACCGCGGCTAGCAGTAACTCACTGGCCGTCACCGGGTCCGTGGCGTCGTTGAGGTCGCCTTGCTCCCGCGCGGACGTCATCTGCGATGTGATCACTTGGATCCATCCGGTGTAGACCTCGGCTGCCCACTCGCTGAAGTCGGCCTGTGCACGCGCCAGCCGCACCGCCGTGCGAGCCAGCTTGTCGTGGCGCACCATATCGGCGACGACGAACACAGCGTGGATGACGTTCTCGAATGCCGGCGCCGGCGCCGATGTGATGTCGGCGAAACAGGCTGTCATCGCAGCCATCCCGTCTTCGACGATCGCGCGCGCCAGCGTCTCTTTGGAGTCGAAGTGGTAGTAAAGGGCACCTTTGGTGACCCCGACCCGATCGATGATGTCGCCGAGGCTGGTGGCTTCATAGCCGACGTCGGTGAACAGGCCAACCGCGGCGTCGATGATTTTCTGCCGGGTCAACTCAGACCGGGCCTGCCGCGCCATGCCTGCACTCCTCCGAAGTCCGCCGTCGCCGCGGCGCCCCGGTGAGCGTAACAGCGCGGCGCGGTCAGGGCGTGTCGGCGCGCAGGGGCACGGTGTTCACGGCCATCGCGGTGCGCCGCTTGATGAACTGGGTCATGTACCCGGCCCGCTCGGGCGGCGCCACGGCGGACAAGACCAGCAGCCACAGCTGCTCGAAGTTCGTGAAGAAGGTGTGGGAATTCGACAGGTCACTGGTTTGGCGCAGCCCCATGTACAACGCGACGAGAAGCCGTCCCGCCGCGTCGGGCGCCACGTCTGCCTTGACGTCACCTTCGGAGATCGCGCGCTCGAAGATGATTGCGAATGCGTCGATCCATTCGCCGAGCAGTTTCGCCTGCACACCGTCGGCACGGCCGACGCTCTCGACCAGGTTCATTGCGGCGCGGCACACTTCGTCGCTGAGGTCAAGTGTCGCAACGAGATACGACATGTCGATCAACGTCTCCAGACCAGACAGCCGACGCGAGAAGGCTGCCTTGGCCGCAACCCTGCCTCTGTCCAGTTGTTCGTCGATGATCGCCAGTGCCAATGCGTACTTCGACCGGAAATGGAAATACATCGCGCCCTTGGTGACCGCGGCATTGGCGAGAATGTCGTCGAGGCTGACCTGACTGTAAGGCCGATGCGCGAACTGATGAGCCGCGGCATGAAGAATCTGCCGACGTGTGAGGTCGGCTCGCTTATCGCTCGGTTCGGTCACGTGACGCTCGGAATACCTTTACGGAAAACGGACTTTCTTTCAGGTATTGTGCCACCTGGGTCCGCACTTCGGTCAATGGACCCGATCGGTAGACGAACGGTGGCCGTGTTCACCGCCGTCGGCCTCGGAGCCACCGGCTACGTCGGTGACGGGAAACCGCATCGGCACTCGACCGGCAACCAGCAGCGTCTCTGTCGCATCGTGAGGCAGCGGCCGCGACAGCAGAAAGCCCTGAGCACGGTAGCAGCCGTGGGCCACCAGTGTCTGGGCAGCCAGTTCGGTCTCCACGCCTTCGGCGACCAATGTCAGATCGAACGCCTCGGCAAGCCCGATGATGGCGCGCACGATCGCCAGATCCCCGGCGTTAGTGCCGAGTTCACGCACGAAGCTCCTGTCGATCTTGAGCGTGTCGACAGGCAGGTCCTTCAGGTAAGACAGCACGCTGTAACCGGTGCCGAAGTCGTCGATGGCAACTTGCACGCCCAGCGCACTCAGTCCGGCAAGAGTCGTGCGTGTGGTCTCAATGTCTTGCACCACAACACTTTCCGTGATCTCGAGGCATAACGAACTGCCGTCGAGCGAATACTCGTCGATGATGTTGGCGACTGTCGACACGAAACCGGCCGCGACGAGCTGCACGGGAGATACGTTGAGCCGCAGAAGCGCATTGTGTCCCAGACCACGTTCGCGCCAGGCTGCGAATTGCGAACATGCCGCCCTGATCACCCAGCGGCCCAATTCGCCTGCGAGGTTGACGGATTCCGCCACACCGATGAACGCGTCCGGCGACAGCAGACCCCACACCGGATGCTGCCATCGGACCAACGCCTCGAGCGCCAGGATCTCGCCGGTGCGCATGTCCACCTCGGGAAGGTAGTGCAGCGTCAGCGCCCCGCTGTCGATGACGTCTTGCAGGTGCAATTCGATGTCGTTGCGGAATTCGCTGCGCTTAGCCATTTCGTGAGTGAACACCGCGATCTGATTCCCACCGGCATTCTTCGCGGCCAGCACCGCCTGATCCGCACGCCGCAGCAGATCCGTGGTGCTGTCTTCTCCGGGAATACCGGTCGCTACGCCAATACTGACGGTCCGCGTTACCAATTCGCCTTCGATATTCACGCGGTCGCACAATGCGGCGTGCAATTGTTGCGCCAGCGCTTCCGCGTCGTGGATATCGACAGCCGCACTCGGAACGACCACGAATTCGTCACCACCGAGTCTGGCGATCAGCGCGGTAGTACCGACTTTGTCGGAGAGCCGCTGCGCGACGGCCCGGATGAACTGGTCCCCCGCGGTGTGCCCGAGGAAGTCGTTGATGGCCTTGAGACGGTCGAGGTCCAAGAACAGCAGCGCCACCGCAGGAGGCTCGCCCGGTTGCATCCGGCCGTCGAGATAGCTCAGTAGCGACCGGCGGTTGTGCATGCCGGTGAGGTCGTCGTGGTCGGCGAGGAAGCGCAGCTGCTCTTCGGCGTTGATCCGGGCTTGAAGCTGGGCGAACAACGACGCGATCGCTTCCACCGCATTCAACTCTTCGGTGGTCCATTCACGGTCGCCGTATTTCACGAAACCGAGTGCCCCGGTGGTGGTCTCACCCGAGACGAGCGGTGCCGCGGCCATGGACGTCTCTACGATGTGGCGGCCCTCTTCGATGCGACGCTGGTAGTCGTCGGTCGCGGGATCCGGGCGAATCACCAGCGGTGTCTTGGCGTGCTCCGACACCGCGAACACCGGATCGGCGTTTTCGAAGTAGACCACCGCGAGTGGGTCCGGATCCGGGACATCCGAGCGCGGTGGCCATTCTGCGATCAGCCGCGAGGCCCGGATGTTGTGGTCGTTGTGCCGCAAGAAGCTCACGTCGACGTCGAAGTACTCGACCATGGTGGCCAGAACGTCCTGGCTCACCTGAGCGGCATTCGCCGCCGTCGCCGACATGAGCTTCGTCGCAACGGAGGTGACCAGAAGATCGAGGCTTACGGTCACCGCAGCTCCGCAGATCGACGTTGCGCGGTGGGCCGAGCGACAGTCAACGGACGCCGACGGCTCTTCACCGACGGACGCGCCCCGTAGAACATCCGCAGCACCAGCACCGGTGACTCCCCCGTTTCCAAACCGACAAGATCTGCGAACCCGTCGCGCAGCTCTGTCAATTCGGCGACATGGGAGGGCGACACACTGGTGAGCTCGTCAGCGGTGTGGGCGTAGAGGAACACCGGCGAGATCGGCTGTACCGCAATGCCATGCTGCTCTGCCACCACCCAGACCGCTTCCAGCGCTGATCCGCCGCGTGCATAGTCCAGCAGCGTACGGCCATGCACGCAGACAACCGCAACGGCGGATGATCCCGCGACACGGTCTCGGGTGTCGGCGGCCAAAGCGGCGCCGCCATCCCAGGCGGCAAGTTCAGCCATCACATCGGATCGGCGGAGAATGTCGAGCACCGCCCACTGGTTTGCATCGAGTTCCAGGCTCGCAATGTCGATACCCGAATCGGCCGCGGCGTCGCCTGGCCACCGCAGTTCCGAGATCATCTCCGCGTGCAGCTTCGGTGTCAGGTAGCGGATTCGGTCGGACTCGCCGAGAATATTTGCGCAAGAGTTGATGTCGACGGCGTCCGTCAGGAGCCGCAGCCGGCCGCCTTCGCTGGCGGCGGCGGACGTCAAATCCGCAATTGCGACGGGGGACAATGGTTGCGTTGTCCCCGCGTGCCGGTTGGTCGCCCTGTTGCGCATGGCATCGGCCAACGCGGACAACCGATCCGGCTGCTCGTCCCCGAGGGTCAGCACCGCATGCAGCGGTGAGCCGTTTCCGCCCTCCCACATCGACACTGGACCGAGAACACCCTGCGCGGCCGCGGCGACACGCGCATTGAAAACCGCCGCGCCCACGGCGACTGCGCTGGCGCGAAGGCCGACATCCATGGTCGACGTGTGCTCCGGCACGAGCGACACACTGACCGAGTGGTCGCTGAATTCGATTTTCCACGGCTGTGCGTTACCGCCCGATGGTGCCCGGATAGCTGCAGCCGCAATGGATTCCGCAACGCGCTCCGGCTCTGCCGTCTCGGGCTGAGAGGTCGACGGAGGGGGCGCGGGGGTGGGTCGGGACAGCGGGTCTTCGAGGCTGCACAGCGCGGCTGCGACGTCGACGCGGATTCGTCCCGACGGCAGGGCCTCGCCGAGTCCTATCCGGCGGATGGCCTCCGCGATCGTCCCGGCGCCGACCGCGACGTCGCCGGCCAGTTGGGGCCAGGTGGACAGCGTGTGGCCGATTTCGAGCAGAGATGCTGCGCCGCGCGAGGATAGTGCGCCACCGTCGATCAGGCGCAGCAACTGTGCAACCCTGTCGGCACCTCCGAGCGAGCCGATTCCGTCGTCGTCGATATCCCCTACCAGGCCGTGAAAAATCGGGCGATCGGGTTGAAGGTCAAAGCGTTCAACGTCGACCAACCCGCGGTCGCTGGTCGCCATCAGCACCGGTCGCCGGCGCGCACGCGCAGCCAACCGCACAGCGGCCTTCATCTGGAACGAATCACATTCCTCCACAACGATGTCGACACCGTCGACGAATTCGTCGAGAGACTCCGGTGTGATGCCGCAGGCAATCACGTCCACAGAAAGATACGGGTCGACCTCTGCGATGCGACGTGCTGCGACTACCGCCTTGCTCACGCCGAGGTCGAGGACGGTGGCCGGCACCCGATTGAGATTGGTCAACTCGAGATCGTCGAAGTCCGCCAGCCGCAGCGATCCGCACACTCCTTGCAGCGCAACGGTGTGCGCAATGGCGTGACCGACGCTGAGCCCCACGATTCCCACGCGCAGCGTGGCGAGCCGCTCGTGCTCTGCGGCGGTGATCAGGTTGCGGTTGCGGTCCAGTCGCACCAGTCGATAGCCACGCGGACCCAGAATCGCCGCGAGCGTTCGGCGCCACGGGAAGTACGCCCAGCGCGTCGGCTCGGCAGTCACCTCGGGTGGCGGCGAGGGCACGATGCCGGCGAGTGTGCGCTTCTGCTGCGCGACTGTGTCGATCACGTCGATGCGCTCGTCGGCGCGCAGCCGCGTCAAGAGGGCACGGTCGGCAGCATCGCCGGCGTCGAGGACGCGCGCGCGGTGCTCATCTGGGTCAGGCGCCTGTGTCACAGCAGATGTAGGGTGGCATGCGCACGTCGCCGTGTCGAGGCGGCCCGCGCTCGTCAGCGCCTGGAGTCGTCGGTCGAATTTGCGCCGTGGCGATGGCTAAACGGTGTCGTAATGGTCGCCCGCCGCGATCGGAAAAGCACCATCACGAATGGCGATTGCCGGAATTCCGTCGCCGGATTACCGCAATACGTTCTGATCGTAGCCGCGCCAAAAACCCGGGGCTGTGGAAAACTAAAAGTATGCAACTGACACTAATTGCATACCCTTAGCATCTAGATTTGCATTGACCGAACTATTAGAATTAGGCCGGGATTTTTGCCTGGTCATTATGAAAACATATGACCGTCGGGGTGCGAGTTGATGCAGGGAGCAAAAGCCGTCCACCCCAGCCAACCCGCGAAGGAGATGTGTAATGCGGATCGCATTCTCGCAACAGCAAACCACGAATTTCCAACTCAGCGAGCGACTGTGCTGGCATGACGACGAAACGGGCTATCGCCTAATGGTGTCGCAGCCCAGCGTGGATCCGCAGTTGTGGGAGCAGTACGGCGAAGGTGCCGTGCAAAGTTACCGGCGCCACGGCGTCGAATGCGCCCTCGACCAAGCCGCCCTGCAGAGCGGGGACGACACGATCATGTTCTTCGCGGCCCTCGACGCCGACGACACCGTGGTTGCCGGAGTGCGCGCGATCGGTCCACTGAGCTGCGCTGACGACTCACATGCCGTCCTCGAATGGCAAGGCCAACCCGGTGAAGGAGCCGTGCGCAAGATGATCGAGGACCGGATTCCCTACGGCGTCCTGGAGATGAAATCGGCCTGGGTCGGCGAGAAAGTTGCGCACAGTCAGCAACTGACCGAGGCCATCGCCCGCAGCGGATATCACATCGCCTCGCTGCTGGGTGTGCAGTTCCACATGGCCACTGCCGCCGCCTATGTGCTCAACCGATGGCGGTCGTCCGGCGGCGTCATCGCCCCCATTCCGGCGGCGCCGTACCCGGACGAGCGCTACCAGACCAAGCTGATCTGGTGGGACCGGCGCACCTTCATCCGCCACGCTGCGCCGCACCAAGCCGCCAAGATGCTCATCGAAAGCAGTGCGATCCGAAGGAACTTTGCTGCCGTCGCAGAATCGACGCGCTGAGCCTCTCCTGCGGCGGCCGGCCTGCCGGTAATCCGTGCCGGGGTGGGCGACTGTCCGGTGCCGTCGGCACTAGGCATAACATCGCCTTACATGGCAGCACCCCATCGCGACGAGCCACAGGACAAGCCCGCAGACACGTCTGCCAAAACGCCTTCCCGGGTGCAGGCGGTGAGGTCGGCGGTCATTCGCCCGTTCGCTCGCACGGGTCGCTACTACGCCCAGTCCTGGCGCGACTACCTCGACGGTAAGCCCACCGATCTGCCGATCGCCCGGCCCACGGTCTCGCTGGCCGCGCAGGCGTTGCGCGACGAGATCGTGCTCAGCGGGCTGCGGATGAGCCGGCCGGTGAGCGAACCGGTGGCCTTCGAGCGGATCACCCGGGAGGTGACCGCCGCGTTGCAGTTCTACCGCGACAAGGGCTGGCTGGACGCGCCCGAGGGCTTTTTCGCCGCGCCCCCGGAACTGACCGACATCGGACTGCGCGAGGTCAAGCGGCGCAACCGCTCCTACCACCGGTTCGCATTCGACAGCGGCTACGAACCGTACGACGGCGAGCCCGGCCGCGACCGCTGGCTCTCCTACACCGCGAACAACCGCGAATACGGCTTGATGCTGCGGCATGACGAGCCGCGCCCGTGGCTGGTGTGCGTGCACGGCACAGAGATGGGCCGCGGCGGAATCGACCTGAGACTGTTCCGCGCGTGGCACCTGCACGAGGACCTGGGCCTCAACGTCGTGCTGCCGGTGCTGCCGCTGCACGGCCCGCGCAAGCGCGGGGTGCCCAAGGGCGCCGTCCTGCCCGGCGAAGACGTGCAGGACGACGTGCACGCCGCGGCCCAGGCTGTGTGGGACATCCGCCGTGTGCTGTCCTGGATCCGGTTGCAGGAGCCCGAGTCGCCGATCGGGCTGGACGGTATCTCTCTGGGCGGTTACATCGCGTCACTGGTGGCGAGCCTCGAGGACGGCCTCACGTGCGCCATCCTCGGTGTCCCGGTGGCGGATCTGGTCGACGTCCTGGCCCGTCACTCGGGGCTCAGCAGTGACGACCCGCGCCGCGAGACGATCCGGATGGCCAGACCGATCGGCCGGATGGTGTCACCGTTGTCGCTGACACCGAAGGTGCCGATGCGCGGCCGCTTCATCTACGGCGGCGTCGCCGATCGCCTGGTCCACCCGCGCGAGCAGGTGGTGCGGCTGTGGGAGCACTGGGGCCGGCCCGAGATCGTCTGGTATCGCGGCGGCCATACCGGATTCTTCCGCTCTCGGCCGGTGCAGGACTTCATCGAGGCGGCGCTGGTTCAGTCGGGGCTGCTGCACAGCTGAGCGGTCGTTACAGCAGCGGCCGCGGGTCGAAGGTCACCTGAACCCGCTGAACCCGACCGTTTTCCAGGTGGCACCAATTGACGACGGGCACCGGGTCGCCTCCTTTGGGGTGGAGATAGAACCAGGTCAGCACGTCGCTGTCGTCGGCGATCATCTTCTCCACCGAGACGCCGTCGAGGGCTTCCGCGAACCGGGCGAGCGACGCGACGTAGTCGTCGGCTCCGCTCGCCGACCCCAGCGGCCCGGAGAACGTCACATCCTCGGCGAGGATCGACCGCAACCGGTCGAAGTCCTTGTTGTTCCAGCTGTCGAAGTAGGTCTGGGCAATAGTCGTAGGTTCCATGCCCTCATGGTGCGTCGGTTGCCGTGCATAAGTCCAAAATATGTTTCTTATGTAATCCATAATCGCTGGTTATGGAACTGCATCAGCTGGAATACTTCGTCGCGGTCGCCGAAGAGAGCAGCTTCACCAAGGCAGCGGCCCGGCTGCATGTCGCCCAGCCCGGGGTGAGCGCGCAGCTCCGCCGGCTCGAGCAGGAGCTCGGACAGACGTTGTTCGACCGCTCCGGCCGTTCTGTGCGGGTCACCGACGCCGGCCTCGCGATGCTGCCGCTGGCCCGGGCCGCACTGGCGGCCGTCGCCGAAATCCGCACCACCGCAAACGAATTCAGTGGAGTGCTACGCGGCCACGTCGCGGTGGGAATGATGACGTCGTGCCCGCCCGGCGTCGTCACCGCAACACTGGCGCGGTTTCATCACCGTCACCCCGACGTGCGGGTCAGCTTGATCGAAGCGCCGACCGCCGAGTTGGTCGCCGGTCTGCGCGACGGGTCGCTGGATCTGGCCGTCATCGGCTTTTCCTCCCCGCCGGCCGGGCTGCACGTCGAGGTGATCAACGACGACGTTCTGGTGGCGGCGGTCGACCCGGCTCACCCGCTGGCCGCGCACAACAGTGTGTCGTTGCGCCGTCTGGTCGACTACGACCTCATCTGTCTGCCACGCGGGGCCGGGATTCGTAACAGCCTGGACGAGGGGTGCGCGCACACCCGGCTCACCGCCCGGGTCACGCTCGAGGTGAGCAATCCCGAGGTGGTCGGGGACCTGGCGGCGCAGGGACTCGGGGTGGCAGTGCTGCCAGAGTCGTATGCGCGCACCCGCGACGACGTGCGGCTGGTACGCATCGTGCGGCCGGTGCTGCGCGGAGGAGTCGCTGTCGCATGGCGGGCGGACCGCCGGCTGTCTTCAGCGGCCGCGGCGCTGGTCCGGCTCTGGCCTCTTCCCGCAGCCGCTTCTGCGAGCCGCCGCTAGTGCAGCAAAGCGGCCAGCAGGCCGCGGCGCGGCCGTGCGCTGGCGGCCACCTGCAGCATCTCCTCGACGGTGGCGAACTTGTCGCGCGGCCGGCCGTCGGCGCGACCGCGTTCGATCTCGGCGCGATCGATGGCCTGCCATCCCGTCCGGTCGATGACCTGAGGCTGGCGCGCGCACAGCAGCCGGTCCAACGCCCGCGGCCCTGCCGCCGGATCGGCGAGCCGGCCGGCGTTGTAGTCGTCGACGAGCGCGTTGACGGTCTCTTGGGCGCACGACTTGTTGGTGCCGATGAAACCTGTTGGGCCCCTTTTGATCCAGCCCGCGACATAGCTACCCGGCACCGCAGAACCGGTATGCGGGTCGAGCACGCGGCCGCCCCGGTTTGGCACCACGCCCGCGTGCTCGTCGAACGGCAGACCCGGCACTGGCCGGCCGCGGTAGCCGATCGAGCTCAGCACAAGCCCAGCGTCGACGTCGAGGACCGTGTCGGTGCCGGTGACCATGAACTCGATGCCCTCGGCGCGCCGACGCCCCCGCACCCGCGACGGCGTCATGCGATAGGCCAGCCGGACCACCGGCTGGTCGCCGTATTCGTCGTAAATGCCAAGGGAGACAAGCAGTTCGAGCTTGTGCCGGGTGAGGCGGTCCGAGCAGCGGGCGAGATCCGCGCGGACCAGCTCGTGGTCGTCGGCGCTCAACACCACCCGCGCGGCATTCGTCAGCCCGATCATTTCCGGCAGGGTGAACGCCGACGCGGCCGGACCCCGGCGGGCTGCGACCAGCACCTCGCGCACCTTGCTGCCCGCCAGTGCCGTCAGCGCAGCACGCGAAATATCAGTGGCGGCAAGCTTTTCGGGGTCTGCGGTGAGCAGTCGCGCGACGTCGAGCGCGACGTTGCCGTTGCCGACGATGACGACGCGCTCGTGGTCCAGCGGCACGTCGAGGTCACGGTAGTCGGGGTGGGCGTTGATCCAGCCGACCAGTTCGGTGGCGGTGGCGGTGCCGGGCATGCCGAAGCCGTCGATGTGCAGGCGCCGGTCTGCCGATGCGCCGACCGCGTAGACCACCGCGTGGTGGTGGCGCAGGAGCTCTTCGTGTGAAAGGTGCTTGCCCACTTCGACATTGAGATAGAAGCCGAACCCGGGCTGGCTGGTGATCCGGTCGAACAGCCGCGTCACGCGCTTGGTGGTCTGGTGGTCGGGCGCCACGCCCGCGCGGACCAGGCCGTACGGCGTGGGCAGCTTCTCGAACACGTTGACCCGCACGTCGGGCTGGGTCAGCAACTCGTCGGCGGTATACATCGCCGCGGGACCCGATCCCACGACGGCGACCCGCAGCGGGCCGCGCCGCCGGATCGCGGGCGCCTCGATGACGGGCGCGAGTTTCGATGTGGGAGGCAGCTTTTCACCGGGCGGCCGAGGCGGATAGAACGACGCGTTGAGCTCGACGAACGGCAACTGCTCAGCCGTGAGCCGATTGTCGGGTGCGATCGCGCCGACCGGGCAGGCCGATACGCACGCGCCGCAGTCCACGCACGCGTCCGGATCGATGTGCAGCATCTCCGCGGTGGCGAAGCCCGGTTCGTCCGGCGTCGGGTGAATGCAGTTGACCGGGCACGCGTAGACGCAGGACCCGTCGCTGCAGCACGACTGGGTGATGACGTGCGGCATCCGCTTACGCCGCCGGAAGGTGCTGGCGCTGCGGCTCTGAGCGGTAGCGCGACGGCCGGCCGTCGATCTTGCAGAGCCGCCACATCAGCCGCGCCGGCCGGTTCATCAGGCCGACCTCGTGGCACAGCATGCGGACGTCACCGAACATGTCGCGAAGCCATTGCCGCGAGTCCGGTGAATCGAAGAACAGCTCCTTGCGCACCGAGCGCGGGATGTCGAACTCTTTGAAGAACTGCCGCGGCGGCACCGTGATCGCTTGGCACAGCACCCTCATGATGATCGGCACGTGAAGCGACAGCCAGAACTTCGACCGCCGGCGCATCTGCGGGACACGCTTGCGCAGGTATTCGTGCGCGAACGAAATGTGGCGGGCCTCCTCGGCGACGTGGATCGCCATCACCTTCTCCATGATCGGATGCAGTGACTTGCCTTCGCGCAGGATGTTCTTCTGCGCGTGGTCGATCGGCTCCTCGCCCGCCAGCACGCCGAAGAAGAACACGATCGGAAGTGGCCCTGCCGCAAGCGGAATCAGCGGCGAGATCCACCGCAGCAGCCTGGGCATACCCGGCACGTCGACGCCGATGCGGTTGACCATCTCCTGGAACATCATTGTGTGGTTGCACTCTTCGACCGACTCGTGCAGGCAGTACCGGTACTCCGGCGACCCGTTGGGCACCCAGAACGTGTACTGCATCAAGCCGCGGACCAGGATGCTCTCGAAGTGCAGGCCCACCTTCGCGACGTTGGCCTGACGCCACATGCCGATCGCGATCTGCTTCTCCAGCGGTTGCGCCTTGTACCACGGGTGCCGCCCGAGCGGGTCGGTCGCCGGCAGCACCCACCGGGGGTCGTTCTCGGTGACGGCGAACGCGGGATCATCCCAGTCGATGTCGGTGTACGGGTTGAAGTTCCGGCGCACGGAGCCCTCGGACAGGACAGCCAGGGTGTCGACGTATTCGCGGTCGTCGTCGACCTCCATGTTGCGCTTCCACCGCTTCATCACGCGCGTCCGAGCCATTCGAGCCCTCCCCTATGAGGTTTACATCGATACGCCTTATGTCCAGAGACGGTACCGCGGGTACTGGTTAACTGTCTAGACCGCGCGCCGTCCTGTGGGCGACGGGCACTTGACGCATGTCACGTGATCTAGGTCACTGTGGGGCTAGTCCGGGATGTAGTCGAAGGTATCCGGATGGGCTCCCGTCCTGCCGTTTTCACCGCGGTCGAGCCCGGAAATCGCCTCCATCTCGTTGTCGCTGAGCTCGAAGTCGAAGACCTCGAAATTGGACCTGATGCGCTCGGGCGTCACCGACTTCGGAATGACGATGTCGCCGCGCTGAAGATGCCAGCGCAGCACCACCTGCGCGGGCGACTTGTCCACCGACGCGGCGATGCGCGTGATCACCGGATCGTCGAGCACCTTGCCCTGCGCGATCGGCGAGTACGCCTCGGTCGCGATGCCGTGCTCGCGGTTGTAGTCGCGGACCTCGTCGTTGGTGAAATACGGGTGGATCTCCACCTGGTTGACCGCGGGGACGGTGTCGGTTTCGTTGAGCAGCCGCAGCACGTGATGCGGCTGGAAGTTCGACACCCCGATGCTGCGGGCGCGCTTGTCCTTCGCGAACTCTTCAAGGGTCTTCCAGGTCGAGACGAAGTCGCCGTCGTAGAGCGTCGGAAGCGGCCAGTGGATCAAGAACAGGTCGACGTAGTCCGAGCCCAACTTGCGCAGCGTGTCGTCGAACGCGCGGCGAGCGTCGTCGGGCCGGTGGAACCCGTTGTTGAGCTTGCTGGTGACGAACACCTCCTCGCGGTCCAGGCCGGCGTCGCGGATGCCCTGTCCCACCCCTTCCTCGTTGCCGTACATCTGCGCGGTGTCGATATGGCGGTAACCGATTTCCAGCGCGGTGCGCACCGCCTCGGCGGTGTGCTGCGGCTCGATCTGGTACGTGCCGAAGCCCAGCTGCGGAATGCGGTTGCCGTCGTTGAGGTCGATCAGTGGCACAGTGCTCATAGGGAGGCTGTGCCCGATAGCCGTCGGCCACAAACGCTTGCCTAACCTGGACCCCATGGCTGAAGCACTCACGATCCCCGACTCGATCAAGCCGAAAGACGGCAGGTTCGGATCGGGACCGTCGAAGGTGCGACCGGAGCAACTGCAGGCGCTGGCCACCACCGCGGCGGCGCTGTTCGGTACCTCGCACCGGCAGGCTCCGGTGAAAAACCTGGTGGGCCGCGTGCGCAAGGGACTGGCCGAACTGTTCTCGCTGCCGGACGGTTACGAGGTGGTGCTGGGCAACGGCGGCGCGACCGCGTTCTGGGATGCCGCCGCGTTCGGGCTGATCGACAAGCGTTCGCTGCACCTGGCGTACGGCGAGTTCAGCTCCAAGTTCGCGGGCGCGGTGGACAAGAACCCGTTCGTGGGCGAGCCGATCATCGTCAAGGCCGAGGCGGGCAGCGCGCCGCAGCCACAGTCGGACCCGTCGGTGGACGCCATCGCCTGGGCGCACAACGAAACGTCGACCGGCGTGGCCGTGCCGGTGCGTCGGCCCGCGGATTCCGACGGCGCGCTGGTCCTGATCGACGCCACTTCAGGCGCCGGCGGCCTGCCCGTCGACGTGTCACAGGCCGACGCTTACTACTTCGCGCCGCAGAAGAACTTCGCCAGCGACGGCGGCCTCTGGCTGGCGCTGCTGAGCCCGGCGGCGCTGGAACGCATCGAGTCGATCGCCGCGGCTGGCCGCTGGGTGCCGGACTTCTTGTCGCTGCCGATCGCGGTCGAAAACAGCCGCAAGGACCAGACGTACAACACGCCGGCCATCGGCACGCTGGTGCTGTTGGCCGAGCAGCTGGACTGGCTGCTGGACAACGGCGGACTCGAGTGGGCGGTGAAACGGACCGCCGACTCGTCACAGCGGCTGTATTCGTGGGCGGAGGCGACCTCGTACACCACGCCCTTCGTCGCCGACCCCGAGCTGCGCTCTCAGGTCGTGGGCACCATCGACTTCGCCGACGAGGTCGACGCCAACGCAGTGGCCAAGACGCTGCGGGCCAACGGCATCGTCGACACCGAGCCGTACCGCAAGCTCGGCCGCAACCAGCTGCGGGTGGCGATGTTCCCGGCGGTCGACCCCGACGACGTCAGCGCGCTGACCGCGTGCGTCGATTGGGTGGTCGAGCGGCTTTAGCGCGTGTCAGCGCCGCTTGCGCCCCGTCCTCGTCTAAAGTGCGCAGCTGACGGGCATGTCGTGACAGCCCGGAGGAGGTCGGCATGCGAGAACTCACGGTGGTCGGCCTAGACGTCGACGGCAAACACATCATCTGCGAGAGCAAGCACTCGGGCGAGAAGTTCCGGCTGCGCGCCGACGACCGGCTGCAAGCCGCTGTGCGGGGCGAGGTCGCTCGCAGCCGCCAGCCAGAAGTCGACATCGAGGTCACAAACGTGCTCAGTCCCAGGGAGATTCAGGCCAGGATCAGGGCGGGTGCGTCCGTCGAGCAGGTCGCTGAGTCAGCCGGGGTGGACGTGTCCCGGGTGGAGCGGTTCGCGCACCCGGTGCTGTTGGAGCGCTCGCGCGCGGCCGAGCTGGCAACCGCGTCGCACCCGGTGCTCGCCGACGGGCCCGCGGTGCAGACCCTGCTCGAGACCGTGGCCAGCGCGCTCGTCGCGCGCGGCCTAGACCATGACGCCACGACGTGGGACGCCTGGAAGAACGCCGACGGCCACTGGACCGTGCAGCTGACCTGGCAGGCGGGCCGCTCGCGAAACGTCGCGCACTTCCGGTTCACCCCCGGCGCGCACGGCGGCACGTCGACTCCGCTCGACGACACCGCCACCGAGCTGATCGACCCGAACTTCGAGCGGCCGCTTCGCCCGGTGGCAGCGGTGGCCCAGCTGGACTTCGAGGAGGCGCCCGCCGAGGAGCCGGCGCCGACGCCCGAGCCGCCCGCCCAGCCTGCGCCGCCTCGGGCGCGGCGCCGCAGGCCCGCCGTGCCGGCGTGGGAGGACGTGCTGCTCGACGTCCGCTCCGGCAACCACTAGACGGCGATGGCCAGCAGCGCCAGCCACGCGATCACCACGCCGGCGCCGCCGCCCAGTACAAACCACCGCAGCACCGGGACGGTCCGCCACCCCCACAGCGTCGGCGCGAGGCCGCCGACCGCGATCAGGTTCAGCGCGACAGCCAGCAGCGGATGCACCCGCGACACGCCAAGGCTCAGCACGACGACGGCAGCCGCAGTGACGGCCGCGACGAATCCGGCGACCGTCAGCCCTGTCCCCCACGGAGTGCGCGCAAGGTCGTCGTCCGTCACCGGCCGAGCCTAACCCGCTCGTAGAACGCCAGCGCTGCCGCTGTCGCGACATTCAGCGAGTCGGTGCCTCGCGACATCGGAATGCGCACCCGAATATTGCTGGCGCACATTGCTTTCCGGCTGAGGCCCGGTCCTTCGGCGCCGACCAGGATCGCCACTTTCTCGTGTCCCAGCCCGGCCATCGCGTCGGGCAGGGCCACTGCGCTCGAGTCTGGCGTCATCGCCAGCAAATGAAAGGCCCTGTCGCGCAACGTGTTCAAATCACCCGGCCAGGTCTCGGCACGGGCGAACGGCACCAGCAGGACATAACCCATCGACACGCGCACCGCGCGCCGGTACAGCGGATCGGCACAGCCAGGACCGAATACCACCGCGTCGACGCCCAGTCCTGCCGCGTTGCGGAAGATCGATCCGAGGTTTTCGTGGTCGTTGACACCCTCGAGCACCGCGATCGTGCGGGCGTCGGCAATCAGCTCGACCAGCGGGGGCATCGGCCCTCGGCGCGCCGCCGCCAGAACCCCGCGATTGAGGTGGAAGCCCACCACCTTGGCCATGACGTCGGCGTCCACCCGGTAGTACGGGACGTCCACGCCGGCGAGGTCGTCGCGGAGCTCGCCGAGGCGCCGGTCGGTTCCGAGCAGCGCGAACGGGCGAAACCGCGAGGCCAGCATCCGCTGCACCACGAGCACGCCCTCACCGATGACCAGGCCTTTGCCGCTGGGCAGATCGGGGCGGCGGTCGATGCTGTTGAGGTCGCGGAAGTCGTCGAGGCGCGTGTCGGCGGGATCGGCGACGTCGATGACCTGTGCAGCCACGGCCGAACACTACGACAGTGGGCTAGGTTGGTGCCGATGAGCACCGACGGAAACCCGGGCCGCGGCGTGAAACCGCCTCCGCTGCCCGATGCTCTGCTCGACCCGCGCCCGGTGATCGCCGTGTGCACGCTGGCCTGGATCGCCGCGGCGATCGCGGCGTTCACGGTGCCCGAGCTGCAGACCTGGCGGCCGGTCACCGTCGCCGGCATCGGTGTCGCGGCATTCGGCACGTTGCTGTACTTATGGCAGCTTCGCGCGGCCCGCAGCGGATCCCGCGGCGCTCAGACCGGCCTGCACTGAAGAACAGGAGTCACCAATGGCCGCACCGCTGTTGCAAGCCCAAATCGACATCGACGCTCCCGTCGAGAAGGTGTGGCAGTTGATCACCGACTTCCGCCGGATGCCGGAGTGGAGTCCGCAGTGCCGCCTCATGAAGCCGCTCGGACCGTTGCGCCCGGGCACCCGGACCATCAATGTCAACCGCCGCAACCGGCTGTTCTGGCCGACCACCAGCACGGTCATCGAGGTTGTGCCGCAACGAAAATTCGCCTTCCGCGTCAACACCAACAACACCGTCTGGAGCTACGAGCTCGAACCGACCGCCACCGGTACCCGCGTGGTGGAGTCGCGGCACGCCGAAAACGGTGTGAAGGCGGCGTCGAACATGTTGGTCAACATGCTCTTCGGCGGTGTGCCCAGTTTCGAGCAGGAACTGCTCGACGGGATGAACGCATCGCTCGCCAAGATCAAAGCGGCTGCCGAAAAAGCCGAAAAGGCTTAGCGCTCTTGAGGTTCCATTAGATCCAGCACGCCGTCGTCGAACGGGTCATAGCGCGGCGAACCGTTGCCGGCGGGTGCCGGAGTGTCCGAGTGCGCGCCGCATCCGTATTCGGAGTCGACGACGTGGCCGTCGGCGGACATCTCGTTGGCGCATACGCCGAACATCCTGCCGAGCGAGCCCGCGAGTGGAAGGTAGAACGCGCAATCACGGCAGACCCTCCGAACCGACCGCGCCATCGGTGACTGCGGGCCGTAGTCGCCGTCGTGCCAACGCTGCGCGGCCGCGGCGCGCCCGAACGCGCTGAGCACCTGCCGCCGCCCCAGACCGAGTTCCACCGCGACGTCGTCGACGGCCGGGTCGCCGGTGAGAACGTAGCCGGGTTCGAGTCTGGGGTCGTCGCGCGGCGGGGCGAGCAGGTCGCCGGGGCCGAGGTCGCCCGGCCGGATCCGCTCCTGCCACGGCACCCACTGCGGGGCCAGCAGCGCCGTCGGCCCGGGCACCAACACCACCTCACTGATGGTCGCGTGGTCGGCGCCCGGATGCGCGGCCACCACCACCGCCCACTGCCAGCCGCAATAGCCGGGCAGGTTTGCCAGGAAGCGATGGGTGGCCGCAGTGGCGTCGTCGAACGTCACGCCGATGTACTCGCCGACGGTCTCACCGCTGAACTCGACGATCGCCGCGCGGGCCTGCTCAACCGCGCCGGCCAGCACGTCCGCGGCCGGCGCTTCGGTGGCCTGCGCGTCGGCCACTGTCACGTCGTCCATTGCATCCCCAATAGTGCCCGACGCACCCGCCCGCAGCCACACCGGCTAGCTGCGCCACTGCATCCGCCCGATAGTGGACAATCGACGCTGTGAGCGGACCGCGGCCAGACGCCCTCGGCGGTGATCGCGGCGGTGATCGTCGGTATTACCCACCCCGGCCGGCTCCCGACGCCGACGAACATCCCGGCATGGCCAACTACCCCACCGACGGCGTGCCGTACCGCCGGACCTCGCGGCCATCGATGCCCAGCGGAAACCGGTATCTGCCGCCGCTGGACGAGCCGGCAGCCCACGGCTATTCGCCTCCGCCGCGCTCCGGTGGATCCGACGGGCAGAAGGTCACCGTGACCCGGGCCGCTGCGATGCGCAGCCGGGAAATGGGTGTGCGAATGTACGGGCTGTTCCATCGGGCGGCCACCGCTGACGGCGCCGACAAGTCGGGCCTGACCGCATTGACCTACCCGGTGATGGCCAACTTCGCCGTCGACGCCGCGATGGCCGTCGCACTGGCCAACACGCTGTTCTTCGCGGCCGCGTCGGCCGAAAGCAAAAGCCGGGTGGCGCTTTACCTTCTCATCACGATCGCGCCGTTCGCGGTGATCGCTCCGCTCATCGGTCCGGCACTGGACCGGCTGCAGCACGGGCGGCGTGTCGCGCTGGCCATGTCGTTCGCCTTCCGGACCGCGCTGGCGGTGATCCTGATCGCGAACTACGACGGCGCCAGCGGCAGCTTCCCGCCCTGGGTGCTGTACCCGTGCGCGCTGCTGATGATGGTGATGTCCAAGTCGTTCAGTGTGCTGCGCAGCGCGGTCACACCGAGGGTGATGCCGCCGACCATCGACCTGGTGCGGGTGAACTCCCGGCTCACGGTGTTCGGCTTGATCGGCGGCACCATCGTCGGCGGCGGCATCGCCGCGGGTGTCGAGTACGTCTTCACCAAGCTGTTCGGCCTGCCCGGCGCGCTGTTCGTGGTCGTCGTCGTCACGGTCGTCGGCGCCTACCTGTCGATGCAGATCCCCCGATGGGTGGAAGTCACCGCGGGTGAGGTGCCGACCACGCTGACCTACCACAGCCACAGCGCACCGTTGCGCCGAGACCGCGAACCCCGGCCTGCCAAGCGGGCCAAACCGCGACAGCCGTTGGGCCGCAACATCATCACGTCGCTATGGGGCAACGTCACGATCAAGATGATGGTCGGGTTCTTGTTCTTGTATCCGGCGTTCTGGGCCAAGTCCCACGACGCGACCGGACTGGAGCAGGTGGCCATGCTCGGGTTGATCGGGGCAGCAGCCACCGTCGGCAACTTCGCGGGCAACGGGCTCAGCGCGCGGCTGAAGTTGGGCCGACCGTCGATTCTGGTGGTGCGCTGCACGATCATCGTCACCGTCGCCGCACTGGCGGCGGCGTTCTTCGGCGATCTGCTGTTCACCGCGATCGCGGCGCTGCTGACTTCGGGCTGCAGCGCAGTGGGCAAGGCGTCGCTGGACGCGTCGCTGCAGGACGACCTGCCCGAGCAGTCGCGGGCGTCGGCGTTCGGGCGTTCGGAGTCGCTGCTGCAGCTGGCCTGGGTGGCCGGCGGCGCGACGGGCGTGTTGGTGTACACCGATCTGCGCGTCGGGTTCACCGCGATCTCGTCGTTTCTGATTCTCGGCCTGGCGCAGACCATCGTGAGCTATCGCGGCGACTCGCTGATCCCGGGCTTCGGCGGCAACCGGCCGGTGGTCGCGGAGCAGGAAGGCAGCACGCCCGCCGACGCGATGGCAACACCGCAGTGACCCGTGCCCTGACGGCGATCGGCGCCGTCGTCATGGTGTGCGGCGTTGTGGCCGTTGGCATTTGGCTTGTGGTGCGCGGCCATCCGCCGCCGCGGCCGGAGATCAGCGCCTACTCGCGCGGCCAGCTGGCTCGGGTGGGACCGTATCGGTACTGCAGTCCGGTCGACCTCAACAACTGCGAAAATGCGGGGACGCAAGGCGAATTGGCCGTGGACGACCGCAATGTGGTGCAGCTGTCGGTGCCCCCCTCGATCGGGCGCACGCCGTGGCTGCTGCGGGCCTTCTACGACGATCCGCGCGACACCTCGCTGCAGGTCTTCCGGCCGAATTCCCGCCTGGCGGTGACGATTCCGACCGTCGGTGCCGCCGGGGGGCGGCTGGATCGGGTGGTGGTGCAGATCCTGACGTTGGTGTCCGACGAGAAGGGTGATTTGTTCCCGATGCCGCACGCCGAATGGTCGGTGCGGACGGCCTGGGCTTAGCTCAGCGGTGAGTGACCCGCCGGCACCTGCTCCCTTTCCGCCGGCGGACCAGGCGGTGTCCCGTCACCAAAAGGCTTGCCGCCGAGCTCTTCTCGACCATGCGGCGTCAGCCAGTTGGCGAGGTCCGGCCCCTTGGGCACGATGCCCGTGGGGTTGATGTCCTTGTGGACGATGTAGTAGTGCTGCTTGATTTGGACGAAGTCGATGGTGTCACCGAAGCCGGGCGTCTGGAACAGGTCGCGAGCGTAGGCCCACAGCACCGGCATCTCGGAGAGCTTTTGGCGGTTGCACTTGAAGTGGCCGTGGTAGACGGGGTCGAACCGGGCCAGCGTGGTGAACAGCCGCACGTCGGCCTCTGTGATGGTATCGCCCACCAAAAACCTTTGGCGGCTGAGCCTTTCGGACACCCAGTCCAGCGCGGTGAACAGCCGGTCGTAGGCCCGCTCGTAGGCTTC
This sequence comes from Mycobacterium sp. NGS39, assembly GCF_059812765.1. Lineage (NCBI taxonomy): Bacteria > Bacillati > Actinomycetota > Actinomycetes > Mycobacteriales > Mycobacteriaceae > Mycobacterium > Mycobacterium sp. NGS39. Next base: position 61,378 of record NZ_JCALDH010000010.1, read on the forward strand.
TTGGGAGCCGGCGAACCCGCAGCGGTACACGCCGTTGTTGATCTCGATGTAGATGCGCTGGGCAACCTCGTCGATCTCGTCGCGCAACGGCTCGGGGTACAGGTCAGGGGCGCCGTCGCGGTGGTACTGGCGCCATTCGGTGGACAGGTCAAGCGTCATTTGGGCGAAGTCGTTGGTCACCACTTCGCCGCTGGGGACGTCGACGATCGCCGGAACCGTGATGCCTTTCGGGTAGTCCGGGAACCGCTTGAAGTAGGCGTCTTGCAGGCGCGGAATCTTCAGCACCGGGTCGACGCCACCGGGGTCCAGGTCGAAGGTCCAGCTGCGCTCGTCGTGCGTCGGACCGCAAAAGCCAATGGAGAGCACAGGTTCCAGACCGAGCAGCCGGCGCACGATGATGGCCCGGTTGGCCCACGGGCACGCGCGCGCGACGATCAGCCGGTAGCGGCCCGGCTCCACCGGATAGCCGTCACGGCCGTCGGCCGTGATGCGGGTGGTGATGTAGTCGGTGTCGCGTTCGAACTCGCCGCCGTTGGCGACATAGGCTGCCATGGCTTCAGGATGCCCGGCGAGTGTCGGCTTAATCCACGCATCGCCGACGCAACCGTGGCTCGAGTCAACGCTCGGCGCGCGGTCAGGCGTCCAGTTCGCGCGCTACCCGCTTGAGCGCCTCCGCGACCGTGTGTCCAGTCTTGCGGTCCGGGTAGCGGCCTTTGCGAAGTTCCGGCTGCACCTTGCCCTCCAGCAGCTTGATCATGTCCTCGACCAAGGCATGCAATTCGTCAGGCGTGTGCTTGTGCTCGTGCTGTGCCGCTTCCCGGCGCGTGCGCAGAGGTGACGGCGGCGGTTCGATCAGCTTCAGGCTCAACGCTTGCGGGCCTCGCCGGCCCGTCGCCACGCCGAACTCGACCCGTTGGCCGGACTTGAGCGCCTCGACGCCAGCGGGCAGCGCGGACGAGCGGATGTAGACGTCCTCGCCGTCCTCTTGGGACAAAAAGCCGAAGCCCTTCTCCGGGTCGTACCACTTCACCCTGCCGGTCGGCACTTGTCTCACCTGCTTGTCTCGACGGTCACTCGCAAAGAACGCGCCCCGCAGTGTCGCAGGACGCGATGAGCAAATCCTACTCGGCTCACCCAGCGCGAAGCAGCCCCGTTTGGTCGGTAGGCTGGGGAAACCCCCTGGAGGAACCGCAATGAGCCGCTTGGGCGAAGAGCCGACACTATGCGCCTGATACTGAACGTCATCTGGTTGCTCTTCGGCGGCCTGTGGCTGGCGCTGGGCTATCTGCTCGCGGCCATCATCTGCTTCGTCCTGATCATCACGATCCCGTTCGGTTTCGCCGCCCTGCGCATTGCGCTGTTCGCCTTGTGGCCGTTCGGCCGCACGATCGTCGACAAGCCCGGCACCGGCACCGGCGCGTTGGTGGGCAACATCATCTGGCTGGTGCTGTGCGGCGTGTGGCTGGCGATCGGTCACGTAGCGACCGCGATCGCGCAGGCGATCACGATCATCGGGATCCCCCTGGCGCTGGCCAACCTCAAGCTGATCCCGATCTCGCTCGTGCCGTTGGGCAAAGAGATCGTGCCGGCCGACGACGCGAGGTCGTGGATATGACGGTCACCGCCCTCGGTCTGCCGTCGGTGCACCCGCAACGGGCGTCGGCTGGCGACGCGCCCGCCGACGGACCGCTGGTCGACCGTTTCGGCCGCGTCCACACGGACCTGCGGGTCTCGCTGACCGACCGCTGCAATCTGCGGTGCACGTATTGCATGCCTGCCGAGGGCCTGGACTGGATGCCGGCGAAACGGCTGCTGCGGCCCGGCGAGCTGCTGCGCCTGTTGCAGATCGCGGTCAGGCGTCTCGGCATCACCAGTGTGCGATTCACCGGCGGTGAGCCGCTGCTGTCCAAGAACCTGGAAGAGATCATCGCGGCGACGGCGGAACTGCAGCCCCGGCCGGAGATCACGCTGACCACCAACGGGATCGGCCTGGCGACACGCGCCGAGCGGCTGGCCGCCGCGGGGCTGGACCGAATCAACGTGTCGCTGGACACCGTCGACGCCGCCCGGTTCGCGGCGATCACGCGGCGCAACCGGCTGCCCGACGTGCTGGACGGACTCGCGGCCGCCCGCGCCGCGGGACTGGATCCGGTGAAGGTCAACGCGGTGCTCGATCCGATAACCGGCCGCGACGACGCCGTCGCGCTGCTGCGGTTCTGCCTGGAGCACGGTTATCAGCTGCGGATCATCGAGCAGATGCCGCTGGATGCCGATCACCGCTGGAGGCGCGGCGAGATGCTGACGGCCGACGACATCCTGACCGCACTGCGGCGGCATTTCACGCTCACACCAGACTCCGGGCCGCGCGGCTCGGCGCCGGCGGAGTTGTGGCTGGTCGATGGCGGTCCTGCGACGGTCGGTGTGATCGCGTCGGTGTCGCACGCGTTCTGCGCCGCCTGCGACCGCACCCGGTTGACCGCCGACGGACAGGTGCGCAACTGCCTGTTCGCGCGCACCGAGACCGACCTGCGTGGACTGCTGCGCGGCGGTGCCGACGACGCGGAGATCGAGGCCGCGTGGCGTGCGGCGATGTGGGCGAAGGCGGCCGGTCACGGGATCAACGACCCGAGCTTTGTGCAACCGGCACGACCGATGAGCGCGATCGGCGGCTGAGATGACCGACGTGACGACGACGATCCAGGTGACGGTCCGCTACTTCGGGGCCGCGCAGGCGGCCGCTGGCACGGAATCCGAAGTGCTCGCCGTGGATTCCGGGGCGACCGTCGCCGATCTGACGAACGCTCTCGCAGCGCGCGATCCCAGATTGGCTGCCGTGCTCGCGCGCTGTTCGTATCTGTGCGACGGGGTGGCGGTGCGCGACCCGTCGCTGCAGCTTCGGGCCGGGCAGACCGTGGATGTGCTGCCGCCGTTTGCCGGCGGCTAACGTGATTTCCGTCACATCACGGAATGGTCACAGATTGGCTTCGGGGCGGTGTCGGCCGCAAGCGACCTGCAGGTACGCCGTCCCTTCTTGGGGCTTTTCCGTTTGCCGGGGACCGAAACGCCGCGGCCGCCTGAAGGTGACGAATTTCCCGTAAACCGTTACGGTCTTGCGCAGGCCGGCCCACCCCAATGCGGTTGGCCCTCCTTCCCTTTCGCGCCGAGCTCCATCCGTGAGGGAAGGACACGACGACACCGTGGATGGAGGCGGGGGACCCAATCGGTCCACCGACACGGACCAGGGGCCGCACGCGGCTCCTTGGGGTGAAGCCGGTTCATCCGGCCGGGCGACCTCTCTTGCCCGAACCCGACAGCTGACTCCGCAGGCGCATGTAGAGAGGACGAAACTCGCGCATGAGTGGACGGCATCGCAAGCCCACCCAATCCAACATCAACGTCGCGAAAGTCGCCTTCACGGGCGCGGTCATCGGAGGAAGCGGCCTGGCGCTGAGCGCCCACGCGGCCGCGGCCACCGACGGCGAATGGGACCAGGTCGCCCGCTGCGAGTCCGGCGGCAACTGGTCGATCAACACCGGCAACGGCTACCAGGGCGGTCTGCAGTTCTCGCCGAGCACCTGGAGTTCCGCAGGAGGCAGCGAGTTCGCGCCGTCGGCGCACATGGCCACTCGCGAGCAGCAGATCGCGGTCGCGGAGCGTGTGCTGGCCCGCCAGGGCCGAGGGGCCTGGCCGGTGTGCGGCACGGGACTGTCCGGCGCCAGCCAGCGCAGTGTCACGCCGCGGACGGCCAACCAGGTGCAAACGCTCGACGCAGCCACGCCGCCGGAGGGCCAGTTGCCCGCCCCGGAGGCCCCGGCTCCCGAGGCGCCGGCTCCTGAGGCCCCGGCCGCTGACGCCGCACCCGCGCCGGAAACCCCGGCTCCGGTCAACGAGGTACCGCCGGCCCCTGAGGCGCCGCCCGCGCCCGAAGCTCCGCCGGCCCCCGAAGCGCCCCCGGCTCCCGAGCCGGTCATCGAGACGGTCGACGCACCCGTCGCACCGGCAGATGTCGTGCTGCCGGCCGTGGACCAGGTTCCCGCACCTGCCGACGGCGTGATCGTCGACGCCGCCGCTGCGGTCGACGCGCCGCCCGCCGGCGAGGCACTGGGCGTCACTGCGCCCGACTCGGCCGTCATCGAGCAGACCTCGCTCGAGGTGCCGCTCGCTCCGGCCGACCCAGCGCCGCCCGCACCGCTGCCGGCGGATATCCCGGCTCCGGCCTACGACGCGGCCAACCAGTTCATGACGGACGGCAAGCTGCCCGCGTTGCCGCAGGGCATTCTGCAGCAGGGCGCCGGCTCGGGCTACCTCAAGGACCTGTGGGGCGCGATCAGCAACCAGGACATCGCGCTCAACGACGCACTGCTAGGGCTCGCCCAGCAGTCGACGCCCGCGGACGCGCCGACCCCGGCTGCCGGCTAGACAGGTCAGGCCGAACCGACCCACTCGTCGCTGCCGTCGGCGAAGAACTGATGCTTCCACACCGGTAGCCGCGCCTTGATGGTGTCGACCAGCTTGGCGCACGTCTGAAACGCGGCTGCGCGATGATCGGCGGCAACCGCGGCCACCAGCGCCGCGTCACCGATGATCAGCGTGCCGATGCGGTGGCTGGCGGCCAGCGCGCGCACGCCGGGGCTGTCCCGCGCGACTTCGGCCAGCACCTCGGCCAGCACGTCTCGAGCGGACGGATGCGCCGAGTACTCCAGCCGTGTCACCGAGCGGCCGCCGTCGTGGTCGCGGATCACGCCGGCGAAGCCCACCACCGCGCCGGCGGCGGTATGCGCCACCAGCGCTTCGTGCTCGGCGAGGTCGACGGGCTGCTCGGTGATCTCGGCGCGCAGCACCTCTGTCATCCGTGGTCCTTTCCGCGCAGCTGGTCCAGCGCGTGATCCAGCACGTCCGCGAGCACCGCAAGGCCGTCGCGGACGCCGCCGGGTGAGCCCGGCAGATTGACCACCAGCGTGCGGCCGGCCACCCCGCACAACCCGCGCGACAGCACGGACGTCGGCACCTTCGGCAGCCCCGAGCGCCGGATCGCGTCGGCCAGCCCGGGGATCTGGTAGTCGAGCACTGCGGCGGTCTGCTCGGGCGTCGCATCGGTGGGCGAGATCCCCGTGCCTCCCGAGGTGATGACCACGTCGACGGTGTCGGCGACCGCAGCGCGCAAAGCCGCACCCACCGCGTCGCCGTCAGGCATCACCGCCGGCGGCGGCACGATGAAGCCGCGCTGCGTGAGCCAGTCGAAAATGATTGGGCCGCAACGGTCTTCGTATCTTCCCGCCGCAGCACGTGTGGACGCGATCACCACTCGAGCCGACCGCGTCATCTGGTCCAGCTGCCGCTGCGGCCGCCTGCCTTGTGCAGCACCCGCACGTTGTCGATGCGCGCGGCCCTGTCGACGGCCTTGATCATGTCGTAGAGAGTGAGGGCCGCGACGCTGACGGCGGTCAGCGCTTCCATCTCGACGCCGGTGCGGTCGGTGCTGTGCACGGTCGCGGTGATCTCGACACTCGACGGGCCGATCTCGAAGTCGACGTCCACGCCGGTCAGCGCGAGCTGATGGCACAGCGGGATGAGCTCGCTGGCGCGCTTGGCCGCCTGGATGCCGGCTACCCGTGCGGTCGCCAGCGCGTCACCCTTCGGCAGGCCGCCGGTGGAGATCAACCCGACCACCTCGGGCGTCGTCACCAACGCTCCGGCCGCGACCGCAGTGCGCTTGGTGACGGCCTTGGCGGTCACGTCCACCATGTGCGCCGCTCCTCGTTCGTCGAGGTGCGAGAGTCGGCCGGCGCCGGAAGCGCTCATGGGGCCAGCTACTTGTTGACCACCGTCACCGGATGGGTGTACGGGAGCTCGTCGGCGGGCAGGGGGAAGGTGACGTCCCCGAACGGCGACAACGCGCCGGTGCGGTCGGCAGCGAGCTCGCTGACGGCGTGGTCGTTGTCGCCGTCGAGGGTCGGCCAGCCGGGATCGACGTATCGACTCTTCTGGGATTTGTTGTCTGCCACGGCCCCATTCTGACAGGCGTTACGGCGCGTCGCGACACTGACCGGCTGCTTTAGGCTGGTCAGCAATGAGCAATAACACCCCGCGCCTGCCGCTGGGTGCCTGGTTGGCCGACCTGCCCGATGACCGGCTGGTCCGACTGCTGCAACTGCGCCCCGACCTCACCCAACCGCCTCCGGGCAGTATCGCCGCGTTGGCGGCGCGGGCCCAGGCGCGCCAGTCGGTGAGGGCAGCCGGCGACGACCTGGACTTCCTGACGCTGGCCGTGCTCGATGCGCTGCTGGTGCTGCATGCCGACGCGGCGCCGGTGTCCGCAGCCAAGGTGGCAGCGCTGCTCAGTGACCGCGTGCCCTCGAACGCGCTCTCGGCGGCTCTGCAAGAGCTGACCGACCGCGCGCTGGTGTGGGGCGAGGGAGACCTTCGGGTGGTTGCCGAGGCGCCCGCGGCGCTGCCGTGGCATCCCGGTCAGGTGACGCTGGAGCACGACGTACGCGACGCCCAGGACATCATCAGCGCGGTCGACGGGCTCGACGATGCGCAGCGCCAGCTGCTGGACCGGCTGGTGTCCGGCTCGCCGGTGGGCCGCACCCGCGACGCTGCGCCGGGCACGCCACCGGACCGGCCGGTGCAGCGGCTGCTGGCGGCCGGGCTGCTGCGGCAGGTGGACGACGAGACCGTGATCCTGCCACGAGTGGTCGGACAGGTACTGCGCGGTGAAGAGCCGGGGCCGGTGAGTCTGGTGGAGCCGACGCCCTCGGTGCGTTCGACCTCGATGGCCGACGTCGACGCGGCCGCTGCCGGCGCGGTGCTGGATGTGCTGCGCGAGATCGAGCTGCTGGTCGAAACCCTCGGCGCCGCACCGGTTCCCGAGCTGCGCAGCGGCGGGCTCGGAGTGCGTGAGGTGAAGCGGCTCGCCAAGGTGACCGGCATCTCCGAGCAGCGGCTCGGGCTGCTTCTCGAGCTTGCGGCGTCTGCAGGGCTGATCGTGTCCGGCATGCCGCACCCAGAGCCGCTCGACGGCGACGGGCCGTACTGGGCACCCACCGTGCAGGCCGACCGCTTCGTCGAGTCGCCGCCCGAGCAGCGCTGGCACCTGTTGGCGACGACGTGGCTGGAGCTGGCGTCGCGTCCGAGCCTGGCGGGCCGCCGCGGGCCCGACAACAAGCCGATAGCCGCGCTGTCGCAGGCACTGTTTTCCACCGCGGCCCCGCTGGACCGCCGGCTGCTGCTATCACTGTTGGCCGACTTGCCCGAGGGAGCAGGACTCGACGCCGCGGAGGCGTCGCGATTGCTGCTGTGGCGGCGGCCGCGGTGGGCGCTGCGTCTGCAACCCGGACCGGTCGCCGATCTGCTCGACGAGGCCACCGCGCTCGGGCTGGTGGGCCGGGGGGCGTTGACGTCGCCGGCGCGGGCGCTGATCTCCGGCGCGCCCGACGACGAGACCGTCGCCGCGATGAAGCGCATCCTGCCCGCGCCGATCGACCACTTCCTGGTGCAGGCAGACCTCACCGTGGTGGTGCCGGGTCCGCTGCGCCGCGAGCTGTCCGACCAGTTGGCGGAAGTCGCCACCGTCGAGTCGGCCGGCGCCGCGATGGTCTACCGGATTTCCGAAGCATCGATCCGGCGGGCACTGGACATCGGCCGCACCGCCGCGGCGCTGCATGCCTTCTTTCGTGAGCACTCCAAAACTCCTGTGCCGCAAGGACTTACCTATCTGATCGACGACGTCGCCCGCCGCCACGGGCAGCTACGGGTTGGGGTCGCTGCGTCGTTTGTGCGGTGCGACGACACCGCGCTGCTGGCCCAGGTGGCGGCCGCGCCGTTGGCCGAGGCGGTGCAGTTGCGGTTCCTCGCGCCGACGGTCGCGGTGGCGCAGGCGCCGATCGCCGAAGTGCTCAAAGCGTTGCGCGACGCGGGGTTCGCGCCGGCGGCCGAGGACGCCACGGGGGCGGTCGTCGACCTGCGGGCGCGCGGAGCCAGAGTGACTGACGTCCCGCAGCGTAGGCCGTACCGCAGCCCGCCGCCGCTTGCCGCGCAGACACTGGAAGCGATCGTCGCGATGCTGCGCAAAGTCGCGGCTACTGCGCCCGCGGTGCGCGTCGATGCCGGCACCGCGGTGCTGCTGTTGCAGCAAGCCGTGCGTGACCAGGCCTCGGTGGTGATGGGCTACGTCGACCCGGCCGGGGTGGCCACCCAGCGGGTGGTGTCGCCGATCAGCGTGCGCGGCGGCCAGCTGGTGGCGTTCGACCCGGCGTCGGGCCGGGTGCGCGACTTCGCCGTGCACCGCGTCACCTCGGTGGTGTCGGTGGACGACGGATAAGTTGGTAGACGACGGATAATAGGTGAAATGACCGACGGGCCCCTGATCGTACAGTCCGACAAGACGGTGCTGCTGGAAGTCGACCACGAACTCGCCAACGAGGCGCGCGCGGCGATCGCGCCGTTCGCCGAGCTCGAACGCGCGCCCGAGCATGTGCACACCTATCGAATCACGCCGCTGGCGCTGTGGAATGCCCGTGCCGCAGGCCACGACGCCGAGCAGGTGGTCGACGCGCTGGTCAGCTATTCGCGGTATGCGGTGCCGCAGGCGTTGTTGGTCGACGTCGTCGACACCATGTCGCGCTACGGGCGGCTGCAGCTGGTGAAGCATCCCGCGCACGGGCTGACACTGGTCAGCCTGGATCGCGCGGTGATGGCGGAGGTGTTGCGGCACAAGAAGATTCAGCCAATGCTGGGCGCGCGTATCGACGACGACACGGTGATCGTGCACCCCAGCGAACGGGGCCACATCAAGCAGATGCTGCTCAAGATCGGCTGGCCCGCCGAGGACCTCGCGGGCTACGTGGACGGCGAGGCGCACCCGATCAGCCTGCGCCAGGAGGGCTGGCATCTGCGCGACTACCAGGAGATGGCCGCCGAGTCGTTTTGGGCCGGCGGCTCGGGCGTGGTCGTGCTGCCGTGCGGCGCCGGCAAGACACTGGTCGGCGCGGCCGCGATGGCCAAGGCCGGTGCCACCACGCTGATCCTGGTGACCAACACCGTGGCGGGCCGGCAGTGGAAGCGCGAGCTGATCGCCCGCACGTCGTTGACCGAAGAGGAGATCGGCGAGTATTCGGGCGAGCGCAAGGAGATTCGGCCCGTCACGATCGCGACGTATCAGGTGATGACGCGCCGGTCGAAGGGCGCCTACCGGCACCTGGAGCTGTTCGACAGCCGCGACTGGGGCTTGATCATCTACGACGAGGTGCATCTGCTGCCTGCGCCGGTGTTCCGGATGACGGCAGATCTTCAGTCACGGCGCCGCCTGGGCCTGACTGCGACGCTGATCCGCGAGGACGGCCGCGAGGGCGACGTGTTCTCGCTCATCGGGCCGAAGCGCTACGACGCGCCGTGGAAAGACATTGAGGCGCAAGGCTGGATCGCTCCGGCAGAGTGCATCGAGGTACGGGTCACGCTCACCGACAACGAGCGGATGCTCTACGCCACCGCAGAACCCGAGGAACGCTACCGGCTGTGCTCCACGGCGCATTCGAAGATCGCGGTGGTCAAGTCGATCCTCGACAAGCACCCCGACGACCAGCGGCTGGTGATAGGGGCATACCTCGATCAGCTCGAGGAGCTGGGCGCAGAACTCGACGCGCCGGTGATTCAGGGCTCCACCAAGACCGCCGAACGCGAGGCCCTGTTCGACGCGTTCCGCAACGGCGAGGTGTCGACGCTGGTGGTGTCGAAGGTGGCGAACTTCTCCATCGATTTACCGGAAGCTTCTGTGGCCGTTCAGGTTTCGGGCACGTTCGGGTCACGGCAGGAGGAGGCGCAGCGACTGGGCCGGCTGCTGCGGCCGAAGGCCGGCGGTGGCGGCGCCTACTTCTACTCGGTGGTGGCCCGCGACAGCCTCGACGCCGAATACGCCGCACACCGGCAGCGGTTCCTGGCCGAGCAAGGCTACGGATATGTGATCAAGGACGCCGACGACCTGCTGGGCCCGGCCATCTGAGGGTTCGCGCGACAAAGCCAAGCTACTTCGCGCATGAGCCGGCCGATGGTTCGTGACGTGGTTGTGGTGCGCTGCCGGTCTCACTGCTCGCCGCTGTAAGTAGCAAAGGCCCATGTCAAAGCCCGGGCCAGTCTCCGTTCGTATTGCTCGCGAATGGCCGCAGACCGGGTCATGATCCAGTACGGATGTGGAGGAAACAGCAGATAGGGCACGTCGGGCGGGTCGGAGCGGCGGGTCCGCGGGACCCGAAACGGCCAATCCAGCTGCCGCGCCTGGGGGTAGAGGCGCAACAACGATGCCTTGGCGAACCTGCCGACTCCGATGACGAGGCGCGGCTGAACGATCCGAAGCTCAGCACGCAGCCAGGGCAGGCAGTTCTCGCTCTCGTGGGGTAGCGGGTCTCGATCACCGGGCGGGTGGCAGTGGATCGAGTTGGTGATGAAGAGGTCGGTCTTGTCGACGTGGGCCCGCTTGAAACACCGGTCGAGGACGGCGCCACTACCACCGTAGAAGGGCTCCTGTGTTTTCATGCACGCACGGCATAGGGCCTCGCCGACGATCACCACCGGCGAGTCGATCGAGCCGAAGCCGGGTGCGGATTCGGTCACTTCGGGGATATTCAGGCGATCGGGGTGAACGCACTTGCGGCACGCCTTGATTCTGCGGTCGAGGGCAATCTTCTGCCGCTGCCGATGGTCATAGCTGCGGGGCGTCACGGCAGTTGCCGAAGCTCACCACCGAGCAGCGTGGCGATGACGGGCTCTAGCCGGTGCCGGGTCATGTCGCTGACACGACGTGATTTCGGTCCGACCGACTCATCGGCGTAGAAGTACAACAATCGCGTGCCGTCGGCGTGCTTCTGCTGAGCCAGCTCGCGCGCCTGGTCGATTGGGAACATCCACACGCTGTCGGTGGACATGTCGACGCACGCGAGCCACTGCGCCTTGCAGTCATCGGGAAACGACCAACTGAGCAGCAACTTGCCCGTGCCACCAGCGGGCTTTGCTGCCTGATTCGTCTTGACCTGGATCGTGGCTGCCGATTGGTGGCCGGGCACGTACATCACCAGGTCGATGCCTGAGTCGGTGGTGAGTCGGGCACTGTCGATGCCCTGCTTGAGTAGTTGGTATTGCACCAGCAGCTCACCGGCTGCGCCTATTGCCTGGGTGCCCAACTTGACGGCGGCCGTCATTTTTCCTCCGTTCAGCGGGCGCATCGGCAGTCGGCAGACGTCGGCCCGCGTTGGTTTTCGACATTGTGCGCTGACGGACCGACTCGTTGTCGCTTGCATTGCGGTTTCCATCGACTTCAAGCCCCGCGACCGACTCGAACCCGTATTCGGACTGCGATCGCGTCCACTGGCGGTCTTTGAATTCATCGGCAGGCGGAAGGGCTTGTCAATCAGAACCTTTCAATGACCGCGGTTTGTCAAGCTCTGTGCTAGCGCAGCCCGTGTAGGTTCACCCTCGTGGCTGACCTGATGAACCGCCAGATCGTCCTGCGCCGCCGCCCGACGGGACTGGTGCAGCCCGATGACACCGAACTCGTCACGGTCCCGGCGCCCGAGCCCGCCGACGGTGAGGCGCTGGTCCGCACCACCTACGTCGGCATCGACGCCGCCGTCCGAACATGGCTCAACGACCAACCGGGCTATCTGCCGCCAGTGCAGCTGGGCGAGGTCATCCGGGCAGCCGGCATCGGTGAGGTCGTCACGTCCCGGTGCCCGGCATACCAGGTCGGCGACATCGTCACCACGCTCACCGGCTTCCAGGAGTACGTGCTCATCCGCGACGACATCTTCACCACCCCGATCCCCGGCGAAACCGACCAGCTCGCGATCATGTCGGTGTACGGCCCGACTGGCGCTACCGCCTACTTCGGCATGACCGACATCGGCCGGCCGCAAGCCGGTGAAACCGTCGTCGTCTCGGCTGCCGCAGGCGCCACCGGGTCCATCGCGGGCCAGATCGCCAAGATCGCCGGCGCCCGGGTGGTCGGCATCGCCGGCGGACCGCACAAGTGCCAGGCCGTCGTCGACGACTTCGGCTTCGACGCCTGCATCGACTACAAGCACGACGACGTGCCCGCCGCGCTCAAGCAACACTGCCCGCGCGGGGTGAACGTGTACTTCGACAACGTGGGCGGCCCGATCCTCGACGCGGTGCTCGGCCGGCTCGCGCACAAAGCGAGGGTGGTTCTCTGCGGTGTCATCTCCAGCTACCTCACCGGTGAGCACCCAGGCCCGGCCAACTACGTCAACCTGCTCGCCAAGACCGCACTGATGCAAGGGTTCAACGCGCTCGACGAATGGGGTCGCTTCGACGAAGCGTTCGCCGCGCTTCGCCGATGGGAGCACGAGGGCCGACTTGTCCACCGCCAGACCATCTTCGACGGCATCGAGTCGTGCGTCGACGCGCTCAACGGACTGTTCATCGGCGCCAACATCGGCAAGACGCTGGTCAAGGTCAGCGAGCCGGCGACGGTCTAACTCAGCGCCGGAATCACCTCACGTTCGAACAGTTCGATGCCTGAGCGGTCGTAGGCCGCTTCGGGGAAGTACACGATCGCATACTCGCATCCGAGATCGCGGATGGACCGCAGCTTCTCGATGACCTGCTCGGGTGTTCCGGTCGCGGCATCGGTGCCCGTCGCGGCAAGCATCGCGTCGGTCGCTTGCTCACCGACGTGCGCAACCAAGCGATCGCGGATCCGGTTCATGCGATCTTTGACGTCCGCCTCCGAATCACCAAGTACGCCTGTGAAATTCGCCGAGCGCACGATCGCGTCGAAGTCCGTGCCGACATCGCGGCAGTGCTGGGCGAGGATCTCCGACTTACGCTTGAACGCATCCGGCTCGGGCGTGTAGTTGGTGTACTGCGCATACTTGGCCGCGATCCGCAGGGTCTTCTGCTCTCCCCCGCCGGCGATCCACAGCGGAATACCGTTGGGCTGCAGAGGCTTCGGCTGCACGATCGCTCCGTCGGCCTGATAGTGCTTGCCGGAGAACGTCACGACGCCGTCGCGCCATGCGTCGCGCATGATTTGCACACCCTCGTCGAGCCGGGCCAGTCGCACACCGACTGACGGAAACCCGTAGCCGTAAGCGCGCCACTCGTGTTCGTACCATCCGGCGCCGATGCCCATCTGCACGCGGCCACCGGAGATGACGTCGACGGTTGCGGCCACCTTCGCCAGGTAGACGGGGTTGCGGTAACTCATCGCCGTGCACATCTGGCCGAGCTTGATCCGCGACGTCGACGCCGCGTACGCGGCCATCAGGCTCCACGCCTCATGGGTGGCCTCGGCCGTCGGCACCGGCACGGTGTGGAAGTGGTCGTACACCCACAACGAGTCCCACGCCCCCTCGTCGGCATAGCGCGCGAGGCCTGCCATCACCTCCCAATGCTGCTCGGGCGGAATGCCGACCAGATCCAGACGCCAGCCCTGCGGGATGAACAGCCCAAAATGCATATCTGCAGACTCTAGGTGCCCACAGGCGGGTATACCTAGATGTCGAAGGCGAAACCCATGCTGACCATCGTGATCGTCGTAATCGTGGCCCTGCTCGCAGTGGGGTTGGTAATCGAAGAGCTTTTCCGCCTGCGGGATTGGTTGAACAGGCCGCCGCGCAGCAAGCCACCTGATGAGTGAGTCCGGTAAGTGGCCGCGACTAGCCTGTTTCGTATGGCACTGTCGAAGCAAGAACGTGAAGAATTCCTGGCCCAGCCGCACATCGCGGCCTTATCGGTGAGCAATGGCGCTGATCGCGGACCGCTCACAGTGCCGATCTGGTACCAGTACACGCCGGGCGGCGAACCGTGGGTACTGACGGGCGCGGGCTCGCGCAAGCACCGGCTGATCGAGGCGGCAGGGTTCTTCTCGCTGATGGTCGAGCGGCTGGAGCCCACCGTCCGGTACGTGGCGGTCGACGGTCCGGTCAGCCGAATCGAGCCCGGCACCGACGAGCAGCTCGTCGAGATGACCAAGCGCTATCTGGCGCCCGAGAAGGTCGAGCCCTATCTCGAGTTCGCCCGCCGCGAGCACGGTGACAGTGTGGCGATCTATCTCAAACCGCAGCACTGGCTCTCCGCGGATCTGGGTCAGGCGTGACGTGAGCTCGCGGCACACTCTCTTCCGGATCTTCTATCGGCTCGGCTTCACGCCGTGGGACGGCCACCCGATTGCAAGCAGCCTGCAGCAGCTGGTCGCTGAACTTGCACCCGGCTCTGCCCTCGATGTCGGCTGCGGTACCGGCGACACCGCGATCTATCTCGCCGAACACGGATGGCGGGTCACCGCAATCGATTTCGTTCCCAAGGCCGTCGAGACTGCTCGCGCAAAAGCCCGTCAGCGCAACGTGACCGTCGACATCCGCCACGCCGACGCGACCCAATTGTCGGACGAAAACCTGGGCACCAGATTCGACTTGATCGTCGACAACGGCTGCTTGCACGGCATGAGCGACGCCGACCGTGACAGCTACGTCCGTGAAATCACGGCAGTGGCAGCTGCGCAGGCACGCCTGCTGCTCATCGAGTTCACTCCGGGCGGCTCGTTCGCGGTCCCGGGCATCGCACAGAACGAAATCGAACGACGCTTCGCCGACGACTGGACGCTGGTGCGGACCGGCGACGAATCGTGGGCGAAGAACCTGCGCTTCTACCTACTTCAGCGCCGCTGAGTTCTTCCGCAGTTCACGCAACGCCTGAGCCCAAGCCGCGACTTCGTCGAGCATGCGGTGCAGCACCGACTCTCGATGCTCCGCAGGGGTGAACCGCCCGGGCTGCGTGACGTCGTCGAGCTCGAAGTCGGTGAAGAGCCCCAGCGACACCTGGCTGCGCACACACGCGACCTTGACTTCGGCCAGTGTGAGCCGCAGGTGCTCGACGGCCCTTGTGCCGCCGTCGATTCCGTAGCTCACGAAGCCGGCGGCTTTGTCGTTCCACTCGGCGAACAGGTAGTCGATGGCGTTCTTCACCGCCGCGGGCATCGAGTGGTTGTATTCGGGGACCACGAACACGAACCCGTCGAAGGATCCGATGGTGTCGGCCCAACGGCGGGTGTGCTCGGCGCTGTAGCTGCCGATCGCCGCCGGCACCGGTTCGTCGAGCAGCGGCAGCCCGGCGTCGGCGATGTCGACCAGCTCGACCTCGACCGGCCGTCCTTCGAAATGCGCACGCGCACAATGCATAACCCAGTCCGCCACCATTGCGGCACGTCGGCGCGGACGCGTGCTGCCGACCACGATCGCCAGGCGCAGCGGAGCGGCTGTCTCGGCGGACATCAGGATCGTCCTCCTTACAACATCGGTTGTAGCTATTACAATGACTATTGTACTTCGACTTTTCGAGGAGGACACATGTCGACGCCGGCTACCGACGGCGAGGTGACCGTGTTGGTGGAGTTCGACCTCGCCGACCCGCCAAACGCCGAAAAGCTGGCCAACGACCTGGCCGACACCATCGCCGAAACTTTCGCGGAGCGCGACGGATACCTTTCGGCGACGCTTCTGGTCAGCACCGACGGCAAGCGCCTGGTGAACGTCGCGCGCTGGGCATCAGAGCAACAATGGCGCATGGCCACCCAGAGCCCCGACCAACAGTCACCGCCGGCGAGTCCCGGCGAGGACCCGAACTGGTTGCAGCGCCGCAGTGTCGACGAACCAGCGGCCCGCGTGCTCGCGCAAGGCGGTGCGTCGTTAGAGCGCGTGACCGCCTTCAAGGCGGTGCGCACCGTGACACCGGACCGCTGAGCGCCGATGCCGTCGCCACGACCCGACAAACAGCGTGCTCTCTTGGACGGCGCGCTGCGGGTGTTCGCGCGTGACGGCTACAGCCGCGCCAGCATCGAGGCTATTGCGGACTCGGCACGGGTATCGACCAGAACCATCTACAACCACTTCGACGACAAGGCCGCCCTGTTCCGCGCGGTGATCATCGACAGCGCTGAACGCACCGCCAACCATCAGATCGAGATCGTGCGCCGTCATCTCGCCCGCATCGTCGATCTCGAGGAGGACCTGGTCGAGTTCGGCATGGCATGGTCAGCGCCCGACCCCGCGACCGCAACCCATTTCGCGTTGGTGCGGCAAGTCCTCGCGGACATTGCCCACATTCCCGACGACACCATCGAGGCATGGCAGCGCGCCGGTCCGGAACGCGTGCGCGCCGAAATCGGTGTGCATCTGCGCCGCATCGCCCGGGCGGGCATGCTGGACATCCCACCCGGCAAGCACGCGGAACTCCTCGCCGCACACCAGCTTGTCGCGCTCACCGCAGGAGTGGTCGACCGCCCGGGACCCCCGCTGTCCAACCGGGCCCGGCAGCGCGCAGTGCGCGCCGGCGTGCGAACCTTCCTCCACGGCTACGGCGTGTGATTTCGGTGCGATTCCAGGCGCTGAGCGCCGCGAATCGCACCGAAATCGCTCAGCTGAGGGAGGCTGGCGGAGTGAAGCGGTCGCCGTACTTGGCCGCGAGCTCGCGTGCCCGTGCGACGAACGCTTCCTTGCCGCGGCCGGCCGGACCCTCGTAGCCGACGATGAACTGCGCGGTGCCGCCGGTCCACGGCGGGAACCCGATGCCCATAATCGAGCCGATGTTCGCATCAGCGGTCGAGGTGATCACACCTTCATCCAGACACTTCTGCGTCTCGAGTGCCTCGGCGAACAGCATCCGGTCGATCATGTCCTGCAGCGGCGGTTTCGACGACCCGGAGTTGAACGTCTCGCGCAAGCCCGGCCACAGCCCGACCCGCTTGCCGTCGGCGTACTCGTAGAACCCGGCGCCCTTCAACCGACTCGGCCGGCCGATCTCGATCATCTTGTTGACGACGGCCTCGGCTGGGTGCGGCTCGTAGGTGCCGCCGGCCGCCTCCACGCCCTTGCGGGTCTCGGTCGCGATCTTCTGCATCAGCTCGAGGTTGAGTTCGTCGGACAGCTGCAGCGGCGGCGCCGGATAACCGGCCTGCGAACCGGCATGTTCGATCGAAGCCGGTTCCACGCCCTCCCCCAGCATCGCCAGCGCCTCGTTGACGAACGTGCCGATCACCCGGCTGGTGTAGAAGCCGCGGCTGTCGTTGACCACGATCGGGGTCTTGCCGATGGCCAGCGTGTAGTCGAACACCCGGGCCAGTGCCTCGTCAGAAGTCTTCTCGCCCCTGATGATTTCGACCAGCGGCATCTTGTCGACGGGTGAGAAGAAGTGGATGCCGATGAAGTCCTCTTGGCGCTTGACTCCGGTTGCCAGGCCGGTGATCGGCAGCGTCGAGGTGTTGGACCCCAGTAGCGCGTTCGGCTCGACGACGTCCTCGATTTCCTGGAACACCTTGTGCTTGAGCTCCTGGTTCTCGAACACCGCCTCGATGACGAAGTCCACGCCGGCGAGGTCGGCGACGTCGCCAGTCGGCGTGATCCGGTCCAGCAGCGCCTTGCTCTTCTCCTCGGTGGTCTTACCCCGTTGCAGCGCCTTGGCTTCCAGCTTTTCGGAGTAGCCCTTGCCCTTCTGCGCGGCTTCCAGGCTGACGTCCTTGAGCACCACGTCGAAGCCGGCTTTCGCTGAGACATAAGCGATTCCGGCGCCCATCATCCCGGCACCCAGCACGCCGATCTTCTTCGGCTTGCTCTGCGGGATGCCTTCGGGCCGCGAGCCACCCGAGTTGATGGTCTGCAGATCGAAGAAGAACGCCTGGATCATGTTCTTGGCGATCTGCCCGGTCACCAGCGACGTGAAGTAGCGGCTCTCGATGCGGCTGGCGGTGTCGAAATCCACCTGTGCGCCTTCGACAGCAGCATCGAGGATCGCCCGCGGCGCCGGCATCGGCGCGCCCTTGAGTTGCTTCTTCAACAGCGCGGGGAACGACGGCAGGATGGACGCCAACGCCGGCGACGACGGTGTGCCGCCGGGCATCTTGTAGCCCTTTTGGTCCCACGGCTGCGTGTGCGCATCGGGATTGGCTTTGATCCAAGCCTTGGCGGCAGGCACCAATTCGTCGACGGAGCCGACGATCTCGTCGATCAGCCCGATCTCTTTGGCCTTATCCGGCTTGAACCGGGTGCCCTGTGACAGCACCTCCATGAACGCCTTTTGGATGCCGAACATCCGCACGGAGCGCGTAACCCCGCCGCCTCCTGGCAGCAAGCCCAACGTCACCTCCGGGAAGCCGACCACCAATCCCTTGACGTCGGCGGCGATGCGGTGATGACACGCCAGCGCGATCTCCAGACCGCCGCCGAGCGCAGCTCCGTTGATGGCCGCGACGACCGGCTTGCCCAGGGTCTCCAGCGTGCGCAGATCGCGTTTGATGTCCTCGACCTCGGTGAAGATCTCGCCGGCGTTCTCGGGGCCCGCCTGAATCATGTGCTTGAGGTCGCCGCCGGCGAAGAAGGTCTTCTTGCCGCTGGTGATCACCACGCCGGTGATCGAATCCTTCTCTGCGACAAGGCGTTCGACGGCCTTGTGCATCGACTCCTTGTAGTGCTCGTTCATCACGTTGGCCGAGCCGGTGGGGTCGTCGAGCGTCAGCGTGACGATCCCGTCGTCGTCTTTGTCCCACTGAATCGTGTTCTCTGCCATGCTCTTAAACCCTTTCGATGATGGTGGCCACGCCCATGCCGCCGCCGACGCACAGCGTGATCAGCGCGCGGCGTGCACCGCGGCGCTCCAGTTCGTCGACCATGGTGCCGGTGATCATCGCGCCGGTGGCCCCGAGTGGGTGGCCCATCGCGATCGCGCCGCCGTTGACGTTGAGCTTCTCGTCGGGAATGTCGAGGTCCTTCTGGAACTTCAGCACCACCGACGCGAACGCCTCGTTGAGCTCGAACAGGTCGATGTCGTCGACGGTCAGCCCGGCGCGGTCGAGCACCTTGCGGGTGGCCGGAGTAGGACCGGTGAGCATGATCACCGGGTCGGAGCCGCTGGTGGCCGTGGCCACGATGCGCGCCCGAGGCGTCAATCCCTGTGACGTACCAGCCTTTTCGCTGCCGACGAGCACCAGCGCCGCGCCGTCGACGATCCCGGAGCTGTTGCCGCCGGTGTGAACGTGGTTGATCTTCTCGACCCAGTGGTACTTCTGCAGCGCCACGTCGTCGAACCCGCCCATCGAGCCGATCCCGTCGAACGCCGTCTTCAGCTTGGCCAGCCCTTCCATCGTGGTGTCCGGCCGCATGTGCTCGTCGTGATCGAGGATCACCAGGCCGTTCTGGTCCCGCACCGGCACCACGGACTTCTCGAAGTAGCCGCCGGACCAGGCCGCAGCCGCCTTCTGCTGCGACCGCAGCGCGTACGCGTCGACGTCCTCGCGCGAAAAGCCCTCGATCGTCGCGATGAGGTCCGCGCCGATGCCCTGCGGCACGAAGCCGATCCGGTAGTTGGTCTCTGGGTCGGTGGCCCAGGCCCCGCCGTCGGAGCCCATCGGCACCCGGCTCATCGACTCGACGCCGCCGGCCAGTACCAGGTCGTCCCAGCCGGAGCGCACCTTCTGCGCGGCGGTGTTGACCGCTTCCAAACCAGAGGCACAGAACCGGTTGAGCTGCACGCCGCCGGTGGTGTCGGGCAGTCCCGCGGCCAGCACTGCAGTGCGGGCGATGTCACCGCCCTGGTCACCCACCGGGGAGACGACGCCGAGGATGACGTCGCTGATCAGCGTCTCGTCCAGGTCTGGGTAGCGCCGGCGCAGCTCGTCGATCAGGCCGGTGACCAGGTTGATCGGCTTGACCTCGTGCAGCGATCCGTTCTTCTGCTTGCCACGGGGGGTGCGGATGGCCTCGTAGATGAAGGCTTCTTCGGACATGACTGATTCCTCTTCAGATGTAGTGAGGGCGGCACATCGAGCAGGCCGGCTCCCAAGAGCGTAGACCTCTGACACCGCAGCCTATCAGCGGCGCAAACCAACCTGTTGGTTGGGCCACTGAGCAGCCACAACTGAGACCGAGCGCGGCTAGCCGCGCGCGCCAGCGTCGGAGTCGCGCAAGGCGTCTTGCAGGCGATCGAGCGGATCGCCGCGGCCCGGCTCCAGGCGCAACACCGGTGGCTGGCCTTGCCCCGGAAGCCAGTCGGGATCGATGCCGCCCGATGCGCCTGACGCAGCCGCGGGCGGAGGCGGTGGAGGCGGAGGCACAGGTGGCGCGTCTACCGGGGACGGCGGCGGAGTGGGTGATGGTGCAGCGCGCAGCGCGTTGATCTTGCCGAGGAGCCGGGCGGCGGCGGCGTCGCGGATCGCGCGGCGTGTGGGGTCAGGGTCGGAGTTTCCAGCGAAGCAGCCGACGGGGGCAGCGTCCACCGCCGCGAGCGCGTCGCGGTACCGGTGTTCGGCCACCGCAGCGTTGCCGTCGCGGGCCGCGGTGTCGCCGTGAGTTTCGCGCACCAACTCCAGGTCGACGCGCACCGGACAGGACCGGCCGGCCGGGGTGGTGGCCAAGATTGCACTCAATCGCGCGTCGGCCTCTTGCAGGTTGCCGTTCAGCGCTGCGGAATCGGCCGCCCAGAATGCCGCCCGGTCCGGCTCGACGATGTTCACGAATTGGGCAATCTCGAGGTGGTGGCGCAGCCCATCGGGGTCACTGCGGGCCAGGTCTGCGGTCGCAGCGTGGCCGGCTAGCACCACCGAGATCAGCTTGACGGCAACGCATATCGCAACGAGGAGCACCGGCGCCGAGTAGGCCAGCAGCCGACGGCGCAGCCGTAACCGCGACGGCCCGGGCAGTGCGGTCACTGGTCGACCTCCACGCGCACGACGCGACTGCGGCGGTAGTGCCGGATTGTCAGGTAGATTTCGCACAGGATCAGAGCCGCTGCCATCAGCGAAAGGGGCCAATACAATTCGACGCGCTCGGAGGATGCCGCGCTCACATTCGCCCGCGGGACCGACGACAGCGCCGTCGTGAGGCTCTGGCCGCTGTCGCGGTGAATGTAGGGCACGCCGAGTTGTCGGGCGATCGACGTCAGACGGGCCTCGTCGATGCCGAATCGCAGCGGGGCGCCGCCGGGCGACTCACTCAGGTACGTCACAGTGCCACCGACAATTTCACTGGGCACAGGGCCGCCGTCCGGTGTGCCGTAACCCAGCACTGCGCCGCCGGCGAGGGGAGCCGATCCGATGTCGAAACGGCCCTGCGGTGCACGCGAACCGGCGGCGCCTGAACCGAAGTAGAACACCACGTTCGGCGCGCCTGGGAACTGCCGGGCGGACTGCTCGAGCTCGTAGCGCAGAATCCCGCTGCCCGCAGCCGCATTCGCGTCGTAGAGCGCCTCCAGTGACGTCGACGGGTACGACGACAATGCGGCAATCTTGGGTTTGAGACTCCAAATGTCTTGCGACAGCGGCCAATCGAGATCTGAGTCTGCGGCGAATGAAATAATCGCGAACCGTGCGCCTGGATACCGCTCGACGAGTTCGCTCATGTCCCGGCGGATGCCCGCCATACGCGCGGCGCCCTCGCCGTAGTCCTCGATTCTCGACGCGGCAGATCGGTCGACCACGAAGAACACGTTGGGTGCGGTGTCGGCCGACGAGCTTTGAGGTGCACCACCCCCGACGACTGGGCGCGCGGCGGCGAGAACCAGCAGCAGCATGGCCAAGGTCAGCCCGCTCCAGCGCAGCAGCACAGCGACCAGATGGTCACGGCCACCTCGCCGTAGCGCGTGCCGCACGGAGATGAGGCGGACCGCCACGATCACGATTGCGCACACCACCAACACCACGGCGGGCAGCACCGGCTCGAATTTCATCTCTGCGACACCGCCAGCGAGCCGCACAGCAGCGCGGCCAACACCACGGCGGCGATCAAGGCCGCGTCTGGCCTGTCAGTCATGTGCGTTGCACCGATCCCAGGACGCTCGGTGATGCGGTCGAGCACCCGGGTCAACTCCGGATTGGTCCCCCCGGCCAGATCGGCCTCGGCGCCGGCGGCGCTGTAGGTGTCGAACGTGCCGCCGGTGGCGGCGGCCACCGATCGCAGGCTGTCGACGTCGGCGGTTGGCGCGAGCACGCTGACCCGAACTCCAGCCTGCCGCGCCATCTGCGCGATCTGGTCGGACCGAAACAGTGCTGGCCGTTGCTCATCGGCGTCGCGAATGCCGTTGTCGCCGAGGAAGATCAGCGAGCGCTGCGGCGATGCCCCGGACGGGGGGAAACCCGCCAGACACAACGCAAGCACGTCCTCGACGCTGCGCGCATAGTCGACGTACTGCATTGGCGCATCGAATTCAGCTGTGCGGGAACGTAATTCGAGAGTCTGCGCGGGCGAGAGCTGACCCTGCCGCTGCAATGCGGCGAGCCTGGCGTAGCGCGAGAAGGTGTCTGCGGCGTATCGGTAGTCGCGGGTCAGCGGTACGACCCGCAGGCTCGACGAGGTGAGACCGATCCGATCGTCGTCGAATCGCGATGTGCGGTGCGCGAAGTAGTTGAGCAGCCCGGCGGTTGCCGGATCCGTCACGGGCGCGCCGACACAGACCATGACGTCGCTCGCCGCGGATTCCTCGGGTGCGAGCGGGCGCGACCCGGCCAGCACAGCCGCAGCGAACACGCCGGTCAGCAACAGCACCGCGGTCAGCACCGACCACAGCTGGCGGCGCACCACGCGGGCATACTCCGGCAGCCGCGTCACCCGGTCGAGATGCGCGAGGGCCCGTAACCCGTTGCGCTGCAAGGCCGGCCGCTGCGTAATCGCGAACGCGACAACCGCACCCAGCCCGACGAGCCCGACGACCGCGACCGCCCACCACTTCAGCTCCACGACTGGATCAACTCCTCAGCGCGGCGCCCGACGTCTCGGACGTCGACCGTGCTCGCGGTGTTGAACTGCGCATCGTCGAGCGCCGAGATCAGCGGCGCGGCCGGGGCCACATCACTGGACGCCAGCTGCCCCGCATGCAGATAGCGCACGTGGTCGCCGATGCGCAGGGCCAGGAAGCTGCGCAGGGTGCGTCTCAGCGTGGCGGCGGCCTGTGGTGTCGCGAGCGTTCCGGCCGCGTGCGCGTCGATCACGCCGCTGATGGTCCGGCTGAACCGGCGCCGGATGACGTAGGAGTGCACGTCGCGGATCAGCGGAATGCGCTGCAGCGTCGACGAAGGCAGCGTCCAGACCACAACGGCTGTGCACCAGGCGACGACGGCAACCACCAGCAGCACCCCGAGCAGCAGCCACCACCACGAGTACGGTCCCGGCCCGCCGAGATAGCGCAGCAGATCACCGGACACTGCCGAGCCTCCTGGTCATGTCGACGACTTTGGCGCGGATTTGCTCGGTGCCGCGAATCTTGGTGTAGGGGATCGCATATGACGTCATCAGCTCGTGGAGGCGCTGCGCGCGCTGTTGCTCGGTGCGCCGATACGCCGAGACCAGCCGACGATCGGCGGCAGCGGCGCCGACCAGGTATTGGCCGTCAGCCACGTCGTAGGCGTCGACCGCCTCCGCCAGCGGAGGCATATCCGAGACCATCGCCCACATCAGGTCGTGGCGCCCCGCGAGCCGCGCAAGCACGTCCGATAACCGATCGTCGACGTCGGGTTCGTCGGAGACGACGACGATCATCAACCGGCGGCGGTGAGCGGCGGCCACGTATGCCAGTTGGGTGACGATGTCACTGCGGCCGGGCCGCCCGCACGCGTGCCGGTAGAACCGATCGAGCAGGCTTTCGATGTGCGTCTCGCCGCGGCCGTTTCCGGTGGTGGTGTAGCCGCGGGCATCGCCGAACACCATGCTGATTTCGTCGAGGCGGCCGAGCGTGATCTGACCGACCGCCCCCATGACGGCAAGGGCGATGTCGCGCTTCGGTTCTGCGCTGGGGGCCAGTGCGGACATGTTGCGGCCCGCGTCGGCCACCAGCAGCACCTTGTGGTGTTTTTCCGACACGAATCGCTTGGTCAGTACCGTGCCGGACCTCGCTGACGCCTTCCAATCGATGTCGCGTACGTCGTCACCGGGCACGTAGGGCCGCAACTCGTCGAATTCGAGAGTGCGGGTGTGCAGCAACGCATAGCGGCCGCCTTCGAGCAGTCCACGGGTGTCGGTGCCGAAGTGCAGCCGGGCGTAGTTGAGGTACTTGCCCACGGTCCCCTACGGCACTCGCACCGCGCGCAGCACCGCGTCGACGACGTCGTCGGCCGTCACCTTCGCGGTGACCGCCTCGAAGCCGAGGATCAGCCGATGACGCAGCACCCGGTGTGCCAGTCGCTGGATGTCCTCCGGCAGCACATGGTTGCGGCCGGACAGCACGGCCAGTGCGCGCGCGGCCGTGCAGAACGCGATCGTCGCCCGTGGGCTGGCCCCGTACTCGATGAGCCGTGCCAACTGCGCGGGTAGCACCCCATCCGGGTTGCGGGTGACCGCGACGAGCTCGCTGGCGTAGGTCATCAGCACCGGGTCCATGTGCACCCTGCGCACGACGGCTTGCAAGCGGCGTACGTCGTCGAGGTCGACCACCGGCTGCGCGCGGCGCGACTTGTCGTACACGCCGGCGTCGATGCGGGTCATCACCTCGACCTCTTCCTGCGGAGAGGGGTAGCGCAGCACCTCCTTGAGCATGAAGCGGTCGGTCTGGGCCTCCGACAGCGGATACGTGCCCTCCTGGTCGACCGGGTTCTGGGTGGCGATCACCAGAAACGGCTCCGGGATGGGATAGACAGTCCCAGCGATCGTGGTCTGCCGCTCCTCCATCGCTTCGAGCATCGCGCTCTGGGTCTTGGCGCTGGAGCGGTTGATCTCGTCGAGCAGCAGGATGTTGGTGTGCACGGGCCCGAGCTGGGTGGCGAAGGTGTGGGTTTCTGCCTCGTAGATCTGGGTGCCGACGATGTCGCTGGGCAGCAAGTCCGGTGTGCACTGCACACGCTGAAATCCCCCGTGTACCGACTCGGCGAGTACTCGAGCGGCGGTGGTTTTGGCCAGGCCGGGCACGCTTTCGAGCAGGATGTGTCCGCCGGCCAAAAGCCCGATCAGCAGCGACTCCCGCAGATTGTGCTGGCCGACGATCTTCGCGTCGAACGCGCGGGTCAAGGCAGTGACAACGCGGTTTGCGTCTGCCATGCCAACGTTGTTGTGCTGCGGGCGTGCGGCGGTCATCGATTCCCGTTTCGTCGTCATCGTCGGCTCGCGCTGTGGCGCGGCGTTGCTGGGCAGGCTCGCTGGCTGAACCGTGCCCCGTGGATGAGGCGGCAAATGTGGCCGGGCGCAGGCCGCCCGGCGAGACCGTCGCCATTGTAGGCGCGCAAGATAGGCGGCTATGACGGTCGCGCGGTTGGCACCCTTCGCCACCACGGTGTTCGCGGAAATGTCGGCGCTGGCAGCGCGGATCGGCGCGGTGAATCTGGGGCAGGGCTTTCCCGACGAGGACGGGCCGCCGGCGATGCTGGAGGCCGCCCGGCAGGCGATCGCCGACGGGGTCAACCAGTACCCGCCCGGGCTGGGCATCGCGCCGCTGCGCGAGGCGATCGCCGCCGACCGGCGGCGCAAGTTCGGCACCAGCTACGACCCCGACAGTGAGGTGCTGGTGACGGTCGGGGCGACCGAGGCCATCGCCGCCGCGGTGCTCGGCCTCGTCGAGCCCGGCTCCGAGGTGATCCTGATCGAGCCGTACTACGACTCGTACGCGCCCGTGCTGGCGATGGCCCAGGCGCAGCGTGTGACCGTTCCGCTGGTTTTCGACGGCCGCGGTTTCGCATTCGACGTCGACGCGCTGCGAGCAGCGGTGACGCCCGCAACGTCGGCGATCATCGTCAACTCTCCGCACAACCCGACCGGGACCGTGCTCAGCGAGGCGGAGCTGTCCGCGATCGCGGAGGTCGCGGTGGACGCCGACCTGCTGGTGATCACCGACGAGGTCTACGAACATCTGGTGTTCGACGATGCGCGCCACGTTCCGCTCGCGACGTTTCCCGGCATGGCCGACCGCACCGTCACCATTTCCAGCGCCGCGAAGATGTTCAACTGCACCGGCTGGAAGATCGGCTGGGCATGCGGCCACGCCGACCTGATCGCCGGGGTGCGCGCCGCCAAGCAGTTCCTCTCCTACGTCGGCGGGGCCCCGTTTCAGCCCGCGGTCGCGCTTGCGCTCAACACCCAGCAGGACTGGGTGCTCGGTCTACGAAAAACTCTGCAGGACAGGCGAGATCGGCTCGCAGCGGGACTGACCGAGCTGGGCTTCGAGGTGCACCACAGCAACGGCACTTACTTCTTGTGCGCCGACCCGCGTCCGCTCGGCTACTCCGACAGCAGCTCATTCTGTGCCGAGCTGCCGCATCGGGCCGGTGTCGCCGCGATTCCGTTGTCGGCGTTCTGCGACCCCGACGGGCAACACGCCGCAGCGTGGAACCACCTGGTGCGCTTCACGTTCTGCAAACGTGACGACACCCTCGACGAGGCGCTACGCCGGCTGGCGGTGCTCCGAAGCTAGCGGCCCCCTCGAGCGTGCGATTTCGTAGGCGAAACGCCGAGGGGGGTATGCGAATTCGCACAGTCGGCGGACGATTGCCCGATAGTTCGTCACCATTGACATGGGGCTATGGGCCGGCGCAGACTGCGGCACCATGGTTCCGGTTGTGGTGCATGCGGTCGTCGGCGTTGCCATCGTCGCGCTGATCGTCGGGTTGAATCCGCACATCTTCAAGCAGTCGGTCACCCCCAAAGTGTCGGCGCTGGAGGCGATCTACTACCTCGCTGGCATCACCGCGACAGTGCTGGGCTACTACTTCATCGTCCGGTTCACCGACGAGTACGCGCAGGGTTCGGTGCACAATCCGTTCTGGGGACCGGGCAGCTTGGCCGACTTCATCCGGCTCGGATACGTCAACCCGGCCGCCAGCAATGCAAGCCAGGACTACACGATCATGAGCGTGGTGCTGCTGCCGTTGTTCACCATCGTCGACGGCCGACGGCGCGGCATCCGACATCCCTGGCTGTATTTCCTGCTGGTGTGGACCCTGAGTTCGGCCTTCCCGTGGGCGTTCTACCTCGCGACGGTGGAACGGCAGCGTCGCGCCAACGCCGTTCGCGAAGCCGCGCTGCAGACGTAATCGCTTACGGTGCTTCAGGTTTCGCGGGCACCGCCCGCTCGCCGAGCACCCGCCGGCGCAGGCCTTCGGTCGCCACGTCGAGCACCTGCTTCTTGGCCCGCCTCATCAGGAACTCCGGGATGGGCGCGCGCAGCTCCATCGTGATGTCGAACCGCACCCTCGTCCCGCCGCCCTCCGGACGCAACGTGTACTCAACGTGCTGGGCGTGCTGATTGAACGTCTCCTCGGCGTCCCAGACCATCCAGTCCCGGCCCCAGTGGTATTCGAGCACTTCCTTGTCGGTGATGCCCATCAATTTGTAGTGGACCTTGACGTGGTGGGGCCGGCCGTCCTCGTAGGTGTCGAGCACCTCGACACGCTTGTGCAGCGGCGACCACGACGGCACGGATTCCACATCGGCGAGCGCATCGAGGACCGCCTCCGGAGGAGCATCGATCACGATTTCCCGCGACGCGCGCACAGCCACGAGTTCGAGGGTAATGACCTCCCCGCGGTTGGCAAGCCGAAATCCAGCTAACCCGCTACCAGCCGATCTCGTCGAGCGGTGTGGTGTGGGCAGGCGGCGGTCCGAAGTCGGCTGCCGGCGTTCGCGAGAAGCGCGGTGCAGGTGCTGCCTGGTCGAAACCGTTGCGGTGCACGATCGTCGAACGCGCGCGCAGGTGTTCGTTCTGCGCCGCCTCGCTCCATGTCAGCACCGGCGTGACGCACGCGTCGGTGCCGGCGAAGATCTCCGTCCACTCGTCGCGCGTCTTGCTGGCGAACCGCTCGGTGAACAACTTGCGCATCTGCTCGAAGCCCGCTGGGTCGAGTTGGTGCGGCAGGTCCTCCCCCGCCAAGCCGAGACCGTCGAGCAACTGGGCGTAGAACTGCGGCTCGATCGCGCCGACGGCCATGTACTTGCCGTCCGACGTCTCATAAGTGCGGTAGAACGGCGCGCCGCCGTCGAGCAGGCTGGACTCGCGCTCGTCGGAGAGCGAGCCGACGGCCTTCATCGTCCACTGCATCTGCGCCAGGATGCTGACTCCGTCGACCATCGCGGCGTCGATCACCTGGCCCTTGCCGGACTTCTCCCGCTCGTAGAGCGCCGCGACGATGCCCAGCAGCACCAGCATCGAGCCGCCGCCGAAGTCGGCGACCAGGTTCATCGGCGGCAGAGGCGGGCGATCGCGGTAGCCCATCGATCCCAGTGCGCCGGTCTGCGACAGATAGTTGATGTCATGCCCGGCGGTCAGCGCCAACGGACCGTCCTGACCCCAGCCCGTCATCCGCGCGAAGATCAGCCGCGGATTGACCGCCGCGCAGTCGTCGGGACCGATGCCCAGTCGCTCACAGGTGCCCGGACGAAACGGGTCGAGCAGCACGTCGGCCTTGGCGACGAGATCCAGCAGCTTCTGCGGTTCGCTTTTCACGTCGAGGTCGACGATCCGCTTGCCGCGGTGCATCAGATCCCGGTCCTCGCGCGGCATCCCGGTGCTGCCGGGTCGGCGCACGCGCACCACGTCGGCGCCCAGGTCCGCGAGCACCATCGCCGCATGGGGTCCCGGTCCGATACCGCCCAACTCGATTACTCTCACCCCGGCCAGGGGTCCGCTGTTGGTCACGCCAGCAGACTATCGGCCGCCCTTTTTCACCGACAGGACACGCTTGCGTAGTCCGTCGGTTGCGTCGTTCATCGCACCCTTGATGGCCCGCTTCATCACGAAGCCGGGGACCGGAATCGCGGGTTCGACGGTCAGCTCGAATTTCACCCGCGTCTTGTCGCCCTCGTCGGTGAGCGTGTAGCTGGCGTCCTGCCTCTTCTGCTGTTTCGAGCTGACCAGCGACCAGCTGACGACGTCGTCGGTCCACGTGTATTCGACTTCGCAGTCGTCGGTGATGCCCGCCGACTTCACCTTCATCTTGACCCGGTGCGGACGGCCGTCGTCGGTGGTGTCGACGATCTCGACCTTCTGTTGGGCGGACGACCACTCCGGGGCGGACTCGACGTCCGTGATGACGTCGAGCACCTCTTGCTTGCTCGCCTCGATGACTACTTCCTTGGTTTCGGTGATCGCCATGCCCGGACCGTAGCGTCGAGACTGCGGTGAGATCGCCGATTCGCGAGTATTCGCGATCTGGACGCAGCGTCAGCGCCGCAAACCCTGGCCCAGCCGCAGCGCCGGCAGCAGGAAACTGCGCGGCGCGAACCGGCCGCCGATGCCGACGATCTTGGGCACCAACCCGGGCACCACGCTGCGTTTGCCTTCGAGCATGCCGGCGATCGCAGCCTCGGCCACGTCATGCGGGGACACCTGCGCGATCCCGACGCTCCACTGCTGCGCGTCGGCGATGTCGGCCCATTCGGTGGGGACTGGGCCCGGACACAGCACCGTGCACGAGACTCCGGTGCCGTGCAATTCCTCATGCACGGCCTCCGAGAAGGTCTGCACGAACGCCTTGGTGCCGGAGTACACGGCCATGCCGGGCAGCGGCTGGAAGCCCGCCACCGAGGCGATGTTGAGCACGGCCCCGGCGCCGCGCTCCACCATGCCGGGCAGCGCGGCGTGAGTGAGCTCCATCAGCGCCAGCGCATTGAGCACCACTTCTTCGCGTTCGCGTTCGATCGGCAGCGTGTAGAACGGTCCGCTGGTGCCGAACCCGGCGCTGTTGCACAGCCCGGCAACGGGGTCACGTTGGACCCGCTCGACCAGCTGGGCGCGGGCCGCGTCGTCGGCCAGATCGAGCGGCAGCACGTCGACGCGCACCCCGTGTGCGTCGCGCAATTCGTCGGCCAGCTCGACGAGCCGGTCCTGCCGGCGCGCCACCAGCACCAGCGGATAGCCGCGGCTGGCCAGCCCGCGGGCGAGTTCGGTGCCGATCCCGGAGGACGCGCCGGTGATGACGACGTTGGTGTCGGCGCTTGGCTTCGGAAGACTCATGGCTGACCTCTACCAGTGGATCCCGCGCGTGGCCTTGACGAAGGCCTCGCTGCGTCTGCTGAATTTCGGTTTCTCCTGGGCGGATTCGTCGCCCTGCGCGGCCGCCGAGTCGTCGAACATCGCGAATGCGCGATTGCGCACGAAGTCCATCAGCATCGGGTTCACGGCGTCGGCGAACGACGCGAATTGGCCGAACGGTGGGCTCACGCGGCGCGGCCGGTGCACGATCGCATCGGCGATCACGCCGGCCGCTTGCTCAGGGGTGAGCGTGGGGAACTTGTCGTAGACCTTCGTGGGGCTGATCATCGGCGTTTTCACCAGCGCCATGTAGACGGTCGTGAATCTCACGCCGTCGCTTACGGTTTCGGCCTGCAGCGAGTCGCAGAGCGTGTCCAGCGCGGCCTTGCTGGCGATGTAGGCGCCGAAGCGCGGAGCCCTGGTCTGCACTCCCGCCGACGACAGGTTGATGATGTGGCCGAATCCGCGTTCGCGCATGCCGGGGACGAACTTCAGGATCAGCTGCACTGCGCCCAGGTAATTCAGCTGCATGGTGCGCTGGTAGTCGTGGATGCGGTCGTAGGACAGCTCCAGCGAGCGCCGGATGGAACGCCCGGCGTTGTTCACCAGGATGTCGACGCGGCCCAGGTCGGCGAGCACTTTGTCGGCCATGTCCGCGATTGCGTCCGTGTCGGTCAGGTCGCATGGGTAGACGTGCGCGGTGCCGCCTGCGCCGGTGATGTCCTCGGCTACCGCTTCGAGTTTCTCGCGGGTGCGGGCCACCAGCACCAGCTCGCCGCCGGCCTTTGCCACCTTCTTCGCGGTGGCCTCACCGATGCCCGACGAGCCGCCGGTGATGAGGATGATCTTGTCGCGGACCGCGTCCTCGAGGGTGTGGCCGGTGAGCGCGTCGACGATGTTCTGCAGATAGAACGGCCGGTACCGCCCCGCCGAGTTGGGGGTGTTGAGCAGGTTCGATACCGCCGAAAACGGCTTTTCCACCAGGCTGGCCAAATCGCCGAGATTCATGCAGCAGTGGCTGCCCGCAACGCGCCGTCATCAAACGTACGACACCGCTTCGACGCCGCAGTAAATCCGCGCGGAGGTGGGTCAACCGGTCCGCTCGGCGCGCTGATACGCGCTCACCACCACAGCGCCGCCCAGGCCGATGTTGTGTTGTAGTGCGGCGCTGACGTTCTCGACCTGCCGCGCGTCGGCCTGACCCCGCAGCTGCCATGTCAGTTCCGCACACTGCGCCAGCCCCGTCGCGCCCAGTGGGTGGCCCTTGGAGATCAGCCCGCCCGACGGGTTGACCACCCACCGTCCGCCGTAGGTGGTGTCGTTGTTGTCGATGAGCTTGGGTGCTTCCCCTTCGCCGCACAGGCCCAGGGCCTCGTACAGCAGGAGCTCGTTGGCCGAGAAGCAGTCGTGCAGCTCGATGACCTGGAAATCCTCCGGGCCCAGCCCTGACTGGTCGTAAACCTGTTGTGGCGCAGCCACATTCATGTGGTACCCGATCAAGCCCTTGGCGGTTCCGTCGAAGCTGTCGGCGAAGTCGGTAGTCATGGCCTGCCCGACGATCTCGACGGCCTGGCCGCTCAAGCCGTGCTTGTCGACGAACTCCTCGGACGCCAGGATCGCGGCACCGGAGCCGTCGGACGTCGGCGAACACTGCAGCTTGGTCAGCGGGTCGTAGATCATCCGCGACGCCAGGATGTCGTCGAGCGTGTAGGCCTCCTGGAACTGGGCGTACGGGTTGTTCACCGAGTGCTTGTGGTTCTTGTAGCCGATCTTTGCGAAATGCTCTGCGGTGGAACCGTATTGCTGCATGTGTTCGCGGCCGGCCGCCCCGAACATCCAGGGCGCCGGCGGAAATGCCAGGTCGAAAATCCCGGCCATCGCCTTGATGTGCTTCTCCATCGGCTATGCGCGGTCGTCGTAGGTGGACGCGAGCGAGCCGGGCTTCATCTTCTCGAAGCCCAGCGCGATGGTGCAGTCGGCCAGCCCGCCGCGGATCGCTTGGGCGGCCAGATACAGCGCCGTCGAGCCCGTCGAACAGTTGTTGTTCACGTTGACGATCGGGATGCCCGTCATCCCCAGTTCGTAGAGGGCCCGCTGCCCCGACGTGGATTCGCCGTAGACGTAGCCGACGAAGCCCTGCTCGACCTCCCGGTACTCGATGCCGGCGTCGGCCAGTGCGTTGGTGCCGGCCTCCCTGGCCATGTCCGGATAGTCCCAGCCTTCCCTGCTCACGCCATCTCGCTCCTCGCGTGCGCGGCCGGGTTTCTCGAACTTCGTCATCCCGACACCGATGACGTAAACCTTGTTGACCACGGCGAGCTCCTCATTTCGTTCCGGTATCCACGTAATCTAAGGCGTCCACCGCCGCCTCGGGGCCGCGTTGTCTGCGACGATGGCTGCGGATGTGACGAAAAGGGGGAACCCGTCGAAATGACCGAGCTCAAATTCCTCGAGCTGCACGGCGACCGGATTGCGTACCGCGACGAGGGCACCGGCGATGCGCTGCTGCTGATCCACGGAATGGCCGGCAGTTCCGAAACGTGGCGCGCGGTGCTGCCGCGACTGGCGAAGAATCATCGCGTGGTGGCGCCCGACCTGCTGGGCCATGGACAGTCGGCCAAGCCGCGCGGCGACTACTCGCTGGGAGCCTTCGCGGTGTGGCTGCGCGACTTCCTCGACGAACTGGGCATCACACAGGTCACTGTGGTCGGCCACTCGCTCGGCGGCGGGGTGGCGATGCAGTTCGTCTACCAGCATCCCGACTACTGCCGGCGGCTGGTGCTGATCGCCAGCGGCGGGCTCGGCCCGGATGTCGGGCTGCTTTTGCGGTTGCTGTCGGCGCCCGGCGCCGAATTCGTGCTGCCCGTCATTGCGCCGCGTCCGGTGCTCACCGTCGGCAACAAGGTGCGCAACTGGTTGCGCTCGGCCGGAATCCAGTCGCCTCGCGGCGCCGAGATGTGGAGTGCGTACAGCTCGCTGGCCGACCGGCAGACTCGCCAGTCATTCCTGCGCACGCTGCGCTCAGTGGTCGACTACCGCGGGCAGGCGGTCAGCGCGCTGAACCGCCTGCAAACGCGGGCGGACCTGCCGGTGATGGCGATCTGGGGCGACCACGACAACATCATCCCGGTCGAGCACGCCTACGCCGCTGCGCAGGCACGCCAGGACAGCAGGCTCGAGGTGATGCCGGGCATCGGACACTTCCCGCAAGTCGAAGCGCCGATGGAGGTGGTGGACCTCATCGAGGACTCCATCGCGACGGCGGAACGGCCGTCTGTGCCCAGCGACGACTCCAGGCCTTAGGCGGTCGGCTCCTCGGGCGAGCCTTCGCGCGGCTCCTTGGCTCGCTCGCTCGGCTTGCCCGCCACATCCTGCTCCTCGCGCTGTCCGATGACGTTCTCGTCCAGCTTGTCGACGATCTGCTCCAGCTCTTGGTCCCTGTTGGGTTGCGCGGATTCCGTCATCTCGCTCTCATCGCTAGGCGTCGGGTCGTGTCAAGTGTCTACGGTGTCACCCGTGCCGTCTACTTACCCGCGGCGCCTATGGTTGAACCGCATGGACGTCGATCTCACTGCCCGCCGGCCGGTGACGTGGCGGTGACGTCGCGCGGCCAGACGGTCGTCGCGCGTCAATTGCTTGGCGCACAGCAGGTTACGTCCACACCGGGACTTGTCGTCGACCGATGAGAAAGGACAACGCGTGACCAGTTGGCCGCGACGGCTCCAGCGGACCGCTCGTCGCCGGGGGTTGGCCGGCCTCACCGCGACAGCCGCCGCATGCGCACTGGTGTCAGGTTGTTCGAGCTCGTCGCCAACCGATGCTCCCGTGTCGGTGCCTTCTCTGTCATCCAGCACAATCGCCACTCCCAACGGACAGCTTGTGCTACAGGGCGCGATCCTGGAGAAGTTCATCGAGGCCGGCGGCACCAGCGGCCAGCTTGGCCTGCCCATCTCCGACGAGCAGCAGGGGCCGGCCGGCGGCCGATACGCGAAATTCCAGAGCGGAGTGGTCTACTGGACCCCGGCCACCGGTGCACACATCGTGCGCGGCGCGATCCGGCAGGAGTGGGAGAACACCGGCGGCGCCGCGGGCCCGCTCGGTTATCCCACCACCGACGAGCAAACCGTCGCCGGAGGCTTGCGAACCGACTTCGAACACGGCAGCATCACCTACTCGGACGGCCAGACTCACGTCGAAATGCATTGAGCTGCAACGCAGATCAGTACAGGCTCGTCGCGTTCGCTGCCGCCCATGCCCGTTCGGCTTCGGAGTGCGCAGGCGGCGGAACCAGGCCGTTGATCATCCAGAGGTCCTCGCTGGTGTCGTCGACGTGGAATTCCCAGTGCAACCCTGACGTGACGTAGGGCTGCAAGATGGCGGCGATCCATCGCGCGGTGCGTTGCCGGCTGGCCTGATCGGGATTGTGCCGGGCGATGTGGTCGATGACCACTCGCAGTGCGGCAGCCGGTTTTTCACCGCCCACGTAGAGATCTTCGGGCCGCAGTTCGGCGAAGACCGTGACGACGTAGAAGCGTGGCAGCCCAACCTGTGCGTAGTGGTCGGTGATCCGAGCGGACAGCTGTTGTTTGTCTTCGTCGGTGAAGACGCCGGGCGTGTGATAGATCGTCCATAACGGCATGGCGGTGTCACTCCTCGATGTTCGGCGTGCTCAGCGCGCAAGCGGGAAGGTCAGGTTCTCGACGGGTCCGGACAGCGCCGCCTTCACCGAGACCGTGACGTCGTCGGCGAGCACCTCAGCCGCGCCCTCCTCGAGCGCGGCGATGATCCGCTGGGCGACCACGTCAGGCGTCGTCTTGGGCAGATCGATAGCCGACACCATGGCCGTGTCGATGAATCCAGCGTGCACCCCCAGGACATGGGTGTTCTGAGACTTCAGCTCTCCCCGAAGCGAATTCGTGATCGACCACATCGCGGCCTTCGACGCGCCGTAGGCGCCGCTCCCGCCCAGCCAGGACAGCACCGAGTGGACATTCACCACCACTCCACCGCCGTTGCTCGCCAAGATCGGCGCGAATGCGCGCACGACGCGCAGCGGGCCGAACGTGTTGACGTCGAACGTGGCGGTGATCTCGTCCATAGGTGCGGTGAGCAACGGTCCGGGCAGCAGGATTCCGGCGTTGTTGACTAAGACCTCGACATCTGGGGCGGCCTCGGCCAGCGCTGCGACGGAGCGGTCCGACCGGACTTCCAACTCATGTGACACGACCCTGCTGCGGCTGTCTGAATAATTCTGCCGCGCAGTCGAATACACCTTCCGTGCGCCGCGCCGCAGCACCTCGTCGACCAGGGCCGAACCCAGTCCACGCCGGCCTCCGGTCACTAGCACCACCTTGCCGGCCACTGCGACCACGACAACCACCTCCAACTAACTAACGACAACATTAGTCAGATCGAAGCACCTGCACCTGAGTAATGCAACCGTTAGTTATCATCGTCACGTGGCAATGGAGTTCGAAGAGCGGTTGCGCGACCGCACCCGATGGGCGGCCGATGCGTGCTCAGCCGCGAAAGCGTTAGACCTTCTCAGCACGAAGACGATCTTCTTGGTCATTCGCGAATGCTTCTACGGCACCACGCGCTTCGAGGACTTCGTCGAGCGCATCGGCACGTCGGCACCTGCCGTGTCGCGCGCGCTGCGGCAGTTGGAGTCCGCACGCATCATCACTCGCGTCCCCTACCGCGAACCGGGGCGGCGCGCCCACGACGAATACAAGTTGACGCAGGCGGGCGAGGACCTGCTGCCCGTCTTCCTGTCGCTGGTGCAGTGGGGGGACACCTACCTGCAGAACGGCCAGGGCCCGCTTGACTTCGTCGACGCAGACACCGGCCGACCGGTGCGGGTGTGCGTCACGGCCGATGCTGACCAGCGGCCAGCCCGGTCGAGCGACATCGAGATCCGACGGCCCCGACGGCGCGACCGCAGCCGAGCCTGACACCCGCAAATCGCCCGACCAGCCTGGCCAAGGTTCCATTGTCCCGGCTGACTGTCAGGGGGTCTCCCTACCATTGGTCCAACGCGACGGCGGTGAGCCCGCGTGGGGGAAGGTCGAGTCATGGGATTGCTGGACATGGCGTTTCTGCCGTGGCGGGTCGCACGCCGGGTGGTCGGCGCGGTGGCGGTCGCGGTGGCGGCCGCAGCGCCGTCGGCCGACGACCTCGTGGTGATCGGTGGCATGCCAGAAGGAGTGCCGCCGGCGGCGCTGAAGCCCGAGCCGAAGCTTCCCGCTCCCGCAGAGTGGCCGTTCGGCGAGGACTTCCCCCGCACCTGCGGCACCGGCCGGCTGGCCGGCGGCGCGCTGCTGTGGACCGATTTCATCTACGACGACCACGGCGCCACCGGCTTGCCGCTGAACATCCCGTCCAGCGGACTGAACGTGCCGCCGCGGGGCACCTACATCTACCCGGACGGACCGGCGGCGCGCAACGGCGCCGACATCTTTCGGGCCGCGATCGGGCTCACCGACACCGACACGTGGTGGCGGGTGGACTGGAACACGCTGGTCGACGCATCTGTGCCGATTGCGCTGTTCACCATGGACACCGACCGGACACGAGTGGCCGACGACGCCTGGCCGGCCGGCGCCGGAATCCGCTCGGCAGGTATCGACCGGGCGCTGCTGATTTCCGGGACCGGCGCGCTGCTGATCGACCTGGTGTCGCACGAGTCGACTCCGGTCGCGCACATGGTCGACATGCAGTCGCGATCGTTTTTGGCTCGGGTACCGCGCTCGCTGCTGATGCCGAGCGGCACCTGGACGGTGCGGCTGGCGGCCGGGCTGGCCAATGCCGCCGGTGACCAGTTCGCCGACGTCACGGCCGATCATGGCGCGCTGCCGGGCCAGCCCAACGTCTACAACGTCGCATTCCGCACCCACGAGCAGGAGAAGACGCACCTCAATTTCTGGTCCGACGAAGCGCAGGCGGCAGCGCTCACCGACGGCGACGTGTCGCAGTTTGCGCTGGCCGTCCCATGGGATCGGCTGGCGGCCCGCGCCAGCACGCCTGAACCGGTGATCACCGGCACCACCACCCGCTGGTACGTGTCCTCGGTGGAGCTCGGGCAGGGCGTCGCCGACACCAACCTGCTGACGCTGAGCACCAAGCCGCTGTTCTTGGGCCGCGTCCAGCCGTACTCGGTGTGCCTGCCGGCCACTTACGCCCCCGGCCAGGTTCTGCCGCTGACCCTGCTGCTGCACTCGCTGGCGCTCGGCCAGAGCCAGTTCGCCGCGATTGACCCGCGCCTTTTGCACGAGCTGTGCGACGGGCGCGGTTCGCGGTTCGGTGGTGGTCACGCCGCTGGCCCGCGGTCCGTCGTGCTGGTACTTCGACGAAGGCGAGCTGGACGTATGGGAAGTGTGGGCCCGCGTGGCCGAACAACTCGGCGCCGACCCCAACCGCACCGTCGTCGCGGGCTACTCAATGGGCGGCTACGGCACCTACAAGTTCGCGCTGTCGTATCCGCAGGTGTTCTCGCAGGCGGTGGTGCTGGCCGGCCCGCCCACGTGCGGGGTGCGGCTGTGGCCCGGCACCGACATCCCGGCCGACTTCGACCCGCACTCGCACTGTGCGCGCGAAGGCGACACCTGGCGGCTGCTCGTCAATGCCCGCTGGC
Source organism: Mycobacterium sp. NGS39 (assembly GCF_059812765.1). Lineage (NCBI taxonomy): Bacteria > Bacillati > Actinomycetota > Actinomycetes > Mycobacteriales > Mycobacteriaceae > Mycobacterium > Mycobacterium sp. NGS39. The sequence goes on from NZ_JCALDH010000010.1 coordinate 98,951, forward strand.
TGCCGTTCGTCGTCTGCCACGGGCTGGTCGACGAGCTGGTGCCGTTCCTCTCAGCGGCCGAGCAGGTACTCGAACTGGACCGGCTCGGCTACCGCTACCGGTTCACCGTCTACCCGTTCGAGGACCACATCGCGTTCTTGTTCAAGGACAAGTTCGACGACCCTGTCGCGCACATGACAACCGGTCTGCGCCAAGCTGATCCAGGACACATCACGTTCGCGTGGTATCCGCAATTGGTGCGGCACGATTTAGGCATTGGGCCCCAACGTGTTTGGTGGATCTCGGACTTGACCGCCGCGCCCGAGGTCGCGGCAACGCCCGGTGCAATCGCGGAGGTGGACGCCCGCTCCTACGCTCGCCCCGACCGCACCCGGACCACACGACGCCGACGAGGCTTCCTACCTCATTTCGATCCCACGCCCGGCCTCTACACCGAATTGACGTGGTACGAAGGGCCACCGGCTGCCGCGCTGCCCTACCTGACCCTGACGCTGGCCGGCGTCGCGGCGCTCACTGTCGACATCGCCCGGGCAGGGCTGGCCACGCTGGCGCGATCCACGATCGCGGTAGTGACCGACACCGGCGCACAGCTCACCCTCGCCGCACTGCCGGCCGCGACGAGCGTGGAGCTTGACGGCGTGCCCGCAGGCCCGACGACGGTGATGGTGCCGCCGGGACGGCACCGAATTACCTTGACGGCAGCGCAGCCCGTCACAGCGTGACGAGATCAGGGCGGCGACTGTTCGAGCTCGTCGATCTGCCGGTCTAGGTCCGCCAATTCGATTGCGAGACGGCGCATTTGGTGTGCGACTTGAGCGCGTCGCTGTTCGAGCTGTGCGCGGCGCTCTTCACGGCCGGCGTGTTGTGCGTCGGTGTGCATGTGGTCGCTCCCCGGTGTCTGTGCAGTTGCAGCCAACAGGGAGTGTGCGCCTCGAGAGCCGGCGGTGAAGCTCGCCGCGGCGTTTGCCCGCACAAGCGAAAGACAACCGACATCGAGCCGTGATTTGAGCTAGCCGTCAGCCACTCAGTGCGATCCCGCGGGGGATCCGGTGGCCGTGGCCGGTCCGGAAGTCCCGGAATTGGCGGGCTTCTTGGCGCCGCGGGTCAGGCTGTCACCGAGACCACCAAGCGCCGTCTTCACATTGCCGATCACCTGTCGCACCGGGTTCTTCGCATCCTTCGACGATCCGTCGGCGGGCTTGGTGCCGCCGGAGCTCAGCGAGAGCTTCTTGTCGATGGAGAACGGAGCCGTCGAGGCCGAGTTCGTATTCGGATTGGACGCGGCGAGCGTCGAGGTCTGCGAGTTAGTCTGCGATCCGTTGACGGCCGAGGCGACCGGTGCCGGCAGATTATGCAGCGGAATCGTGATCAGGTTGCTCGGGTTGTCGATGTCATCCTTCGCCGCCTGCACACTGCCTTGCACGCCTTGGACGGCCGCTCCGGGAAGATTGCGCGCAGCGGTAGCGGTTTCGGAGAACGACAACAAGTTCATCGGCCGCGTCTGGGTGGGGTCGGCGGGAATCGGTTGGTTGTCTTTGTACCCGGCGTTGACGAGCTCGGTCAGCGTCGGCTCGACCGCCGCGGCGAGCACGTTGCCGCCCGGAATCAGCAGCAGCGGCTTGACCAATGGCAGATGGTCGGACTTGAACGTCACGAACGTCGTCGAGCTTCCTGGCAACGGAATGGGATTCTGTGCCAGCGAACCGTCTTCGTTCAGGATGTAGTGGTAGTGCGGCCCCGTCGGGTTCTGTGCCTCGGCGATGATCGCGTCCGGCACCGGCGCGGTGGCCTGCCCGCCGTATCCCCAGACGTAGGCGACCAGGCTGTTGGCGTCGGCGAAGGGATTCAGCGGGTTGGTCGGTGCGTCCGAGTTGATGTTGTATTCGTAGGCCACGTCGAGCACGGGAACGCCCGTGTTCGACGGCGTTGGTGCGCCGGAGGTCAGCAGTAGCGGCGCGAACGCCGAGTACGTGGTCCAGAATCCACCGCCGGCGCGGTTGGTGTTGTTGTCCAGCACCACCAGGTCGATGTCGTCGAGGGCGGAATCGTTGCGCTGCTTGAGGATGCCCAGCGCGGTGCCGGTCTGGCCGGCGCCCCAGCCCGAGGACAGCACGACGATCCTGCGGGGATCATTGTCGCTGTCGTGGATCGCGGTGGCGATGCCATTCGGCCCCAGGAAGAACGGGACCACCTGCTGAGGGCCGTAGCTCGACCAGTCGCGGTTGTAGTAGTCGGCGCTGGCGAAGATCTGCGCGGTCGAGTTGGCCGGAGTGATCAGCGCGGTGAGCTCGATCTGCGGGGCCACGGTCACCGTCGTACCTGTAGTCAGCACGGTCGTCAGGCTGGTCGCGCTCAGCGCTGCGGCCGCGAGTCCCGGAGCAAGGCGCCGCCGAGCGGCGGAACGAATCCGACGGGACTTGCGATGATGCTTACCGGCCATCTGAGCCGCTCCTTGACTGTGTAGACGAGTGACGTCGCAAAGCGCTGACAAGTCGAAGCGGGGACGCCGAACTGCGCCGAGCCTAACACTCAGCTAACAAATCATCAGCCGTCCAGCAAATTATTTTCGCGCGGTTTGGCGGCATGCACAGACCCACCCCTGCGCCACCGCGCGACGCCTGTCACCCGCCGGCTCGGCCAGCCCGCGCACTGTCGGCCGGCGCGCCCGCGGCGCCACGTTTCACACCCCATACGCGCGCGTATGTGGTGGTAGCCTTCGAACCCTATGCCGCCGTCTCCGCCACGCTTGATCGTGGAGCCCGACGACGGCCTCGACCCTGTCCGCGAGTTCATCGCCACGGCTACGAGATCGCTTCTGGTGAAACAATTCACCTTCACCGAGGAGAGCCTGCTACAGGCAGTCATCGACCGTAGCAACGCCGGTGTAGACGTGCGCGTCATGCTCAACCCGAAGCGTTCGAGTGGCGACCGCGCCAACGACGAAACCTACCGACAGCTACAAGATGCCGGGGTCGCCGTCCAGTGGTCGAATCCGAAATTCTATGTGACACATGAGAAGTCGATCGTCGTCGACAACGCGGCCGCGCTGGTGGCCACGTTCAATCTGATGGCCAAGTACTTCACGCTCACCCGGGACTACGGCATCATCACCAACGACCCTCAGCACGTCGCCCAGATCGTGGAGGTGTTCGACGCCGACTGGGAACACCGCGACTGGGTGCCAACGAATTATGAAGGGCTGCTGTGGAGTAACGCGAATTCTCGCTACCACATGGCCCGGTTCATCGACACCGCTCGACACCGGCTGGACGTGCAGCATCCCAAGTACGTCGACGCGGTGATCCTCGATCACCTCGCCGCCGCGGCGCACCGCGGCGTGAAAGTCCATGTGCTGTGCGGCGGCAAACACGGCATCAGCGAGTGGGACATCCTCGACACGTTCGCGTCACTTCGTACCTTGCGGCGCTTCGGGGTCAAGGTGCACAAACAAAAGAACCTGCGCGTGCACGCCAAGCTACTGATCGCAGACGGCGAGCGTGCGTTGGTGGGCTCGATGAACATCGACCGCAGCGCCTTCGACCTGCGGCGCGAACTCGGCATCGAAATCGGCGACCGGGGCGTCGTCGCGCGGTTGAAGAGTGTGTTCGATGCGGATTGGGAGCTGTCCCACCACTACGAACCGCCAGATCCGCTCGACGCGATGCCGCATACCGAGGACGACTTCCCGCATGACCAGGACCTGATTCATGAGTGAGGTCGAGCCGGCTCGCGAGAAGGTGTCACTGACGGAAATTGCGTTGACGTTTAACCACATTGCGCTTGCCTCGTTCGGCGGCGGACTCTCCGCGTGGTCGCGCGAAGTCCTGGTGGTCGAAAAGCATTGGCTGGCCGAAGAGGAATTTCTCAGTGCCATGACGATGTGCCGCATCCTGCCCGGCGCCAACCAGGTCAACATGGCCGTGTTCGTCGGCACCAAGATGGGCGGTGTGTCCGGCGCCATTGCGGCGTTGCTGGGCCTGTGTCTGATGCCTGTAGCGCTGATCCTGGTGATGGCGTTCGTGTACTTCCGATTCAAGGAGGTGCCGGCAGTGAAGGGCGTTCTGCACGGGGCATCGGCGGCAGCGGTGGCCCTGACCGTCGCCATGGTGATCAAGACGGGGAAGAAGTGTCTGACCGGTGTGGCGCCGGTGCTGCTTTTCGCGGCCGCTTTCGTGCTCAACGGCGTGCTGCGCTGGCCGTTGTTGGTGACGCTCGCGATACTGGCGCCGCTGAGCCTGCTGTGGGCGTGGCCAAGAAGACGTGCCGCGTGAAGACGTACCTGCAGTTGGTCACGTTGTTCGGCTCGCTGTCGCTGATGTCGATCGGCGGCGGCAATGCGGTGCTGCCGGAGATGCACATGCGCTCGGTCAACGGCAATCACTGGATGACCGACTCCCAGTTCGCCGACATCTTCTCGATCTCGCAGGCGGCGCCGGGCCCCAGCATCCTGATCGTCGCGCTGGTCGGCTATGCCGCAGGCCTTTCGGCGGCCGGCATTCTCGGCGGAGTGCTGGGCGGGCTGATCGCCACGGTGGCGATGGTGCTGCCGGCGGCGGTGTTGGTCTACGCGATCACCCAGTTCTGGCAGAAGGCGGAGAAATCGCGGTTGCGGTACGCGGTCGAGAAGGGCTTCGCGCCACTGACCGTCGGCTTGATCCTCGCCACGTCTCTGGTGATGAGCCGAGCCGCCGACCACGACTGGCGCGCTTATCTGTTGACGGGCGTGTGCACGGCGATCTTCGTGTTCACCAAGACGAACCCGCTAATCGTGGTGGCCGCCGCGGGAGTGATCGGCTACGTCGGCATGGTGTAGCCGAGTGCTGCCGAGTCCGTTCTGATATTGCCGAATAGTGTTGCGCCGCAACCAATCCGGCGACGAGACCTAGCGATGGCGGGTTGAGGCATCTGCTGCCAGAGGTGTCCAACAATTCGCCTGGCATCGTCGTTAAGTAACGTGAAGGCAACGGTGACCACTATGCTGTGATCGCCCGTGCGACGCGGTGACATGCGAATAGGCGGTTCTGCGAACGGCCGGTGATCTCCTCGAGGATGCCGTGATCCACGAGCTTGGAGATCGAGACATTCGTCGCCTCAAAGGTTCGGTGGATGAGGTTGCTCGCCGTTCGGACATCAATCACGGGGTAGCCGATCAAGATTTCCGCGATCTCGATCGCAGAGCCGCGTAGGTTACGAGCGCGAAGCTCGCCCACCATCATGTCCTTTAGTGCGAGGAGGTGCTGTATCTTTGCCAGGCCTTCGCGGGCCTGCAGTTCGACGGCATGCGCGAATAGCTCGACCCACGGACTGAAGTCACCCGACAATGTCACGTCCATCATGCCTTCCTGGTACAACTCGCGGTGCGACTCGAACCAGGGAGCAATGTTTAGGACCGGCCAGCGCAGCTCGCCCGCCCTCATCAGTTGAAGAAGTGAGACCAGCCGACCGAGCCGGCCATTTCCGTCTCCATATGGGTGCAGTGTTTCGAACTGATAGTGCGCGATCGCTACCTTCGCAACAATAAAAATGTCTGATGCCGCCTCGACCCAGTCCTCCCAAGCGCGGAATCCTGCCTCCAGCTGGTCACCGGGTGGGCAAGGGACAAACCGAGCCTCTTCGATAGGTCGATTCTTCGGGCCGATCGCGACTTGATGGGGCCGAATGTCGCCGGCGTCCGGGGTATCGCCGGGCGTACCTCGGACGATCAACTGTTGCAGCTCGCCAAGAAAGGACCGTCTCAGCGAACACTTCTCGATCCGGGAACACGCGTACTCCGTTGCGGTGACGTAATTGTGGATCTCACGCTGTTCCGCGGACATCTGGCGGTCGTCAAGAAAGTCTGCTTCAAGAATGTCCTGAAACGACGCGTATGTACCTTCGAGGGCAGAGGTGCTCCTCGCCTCTTTCCGGATGATCGGTCGAACAAGTATCTCGGGACGCGGTAAGTGAGCGACGGCTTCGTCGAGTCGAGCGACCGCAGCGCCAGCTTTAGCCGACAGGCTGATGGCATGCGGAGAAAGGGTCGGTACTTCCGGGAGGTTGTCCGGCAAGTACGCCCAGTACTCCCAGGTCTCCATCGTGCGAGGATCGGTGCCAGAGATCGGCACGAGTTGACCGATCGGTGAGTTCTTCAAAGCCTCGACATCCACAATTCAAGTTTATGCGATTTTCCTGAATACGCCTGGGCGCAGATCAATGTAACTTGAATGTCCCGTCTTGCGCTTCAGGTTTTCTCGGGATCCTTGAACCACAGGGGTGTAAGTTCAAGGCGGCTTTCGTGACCAAGTAGATGGCGGCAGCTGGGGTTCGACACGCGAACAGACGTCAAGCGACGCGGCCCGACTCCAGGAAGAAAGTAGCCCCTCCGATGTGGCCAGGGCCGGGATCGAACCGGCGACCTTCCGCTTTTCAGGCGGACGCTCATACCAACTGAGCTACCTGGCCGGAAGGCACCGACGCACGTGCCTCGCCGTGATGGCGACCCTGACGGGACTTGAACCCGCGACCTCCGCCGTGACAGGGCGGCGCGCTAACCAACTGCGCCACAGGGCCATTCTGTGTGGCTCCATCCTACGGTCGCCACGCGTACCCCCTACGGGATTCGAACCCGCGCTACCGCCTTGAAAGGGCGGCGTCCTAGGCCGCTAGACGAAGGGGGCCTGCCGAATCGCTCCGGGGGACTCGCAACGCTCGTTGGGAGCCTCGCTAGCTTAGGGCACGCCAAGGCCAATCCTCAAACGCGCTTCCCGGTCGCGACGCAGTATCCTTTTTGGTCGCGCCCCTATAGCTCAGTTGGTAGAGCTACGGACTTTTAATCCGCAGGTCCTAGGTTCGAGTCCTAGTGGGGGCACTGAAGAGTCGAGGCGTTTGCCGCAAGCTGTGAAGGCCTTGGTTCGCCGGACGGTCCCCGGCTAATGCGATTTGCTGGGGAACTCCTGAAAGCGGTGGCGGATCCGCCGAGACGCGATAAACTCCTCGATGTCCGTCACGATGATGTCGCGGGCGTGCACCAAGGCCATAACACTCCGGAGCCGTCGATCGAGGGCGCCGAACGGTCCCGAAGGAACACCATGAAGATTCGCGTCACCTTGACCGCTGCCGCTGTGGCCGGATTCGCCAGCCTCGGCTTCGCACTCGCCGCACCCGCGTCCGCCACATGCGACGACGGCAGCCACGAGCCATGCTTCACGGGCGATGGACCCTTCTGGCTGGACACGCCCAATAACTACGCAAACTTCGTGCCGAAGACCATCAACAACTGGGCAAATCTCCCGGGCGACACTGTCCAGGGATATCAGAATGCGTTCGCCCAGACCATCAAGCAGTACACCGGCATCGACATCGCCCCGAGCACGCAGACCGCGAAGACGAGCAGCGTGACCGGCGCCAAGACGCCGTCAACCGGCACAGGGTCGTCTGCGAATTCGACCGCGGGAACTTCGTCCTCCACGAAATAGCGCCAAGGCGGGCCGCCCGATAATCCCTGAGCCGACGAATTAGGTTCTGCGCCAAGGCTTTTCAAGCTTACGATAAGCGTGCACGCAGCCGTCTAGTCGCGTTCGCCGTTGCCCTTCTTGCCCGGCTTGTTGTGCCCGGGCGGCACCTTTGGCGGCGCGGGCGGAAGCACGATCGACGACGGCGGCGACGTCATCGCAGGAGTGCTCGGTGGCGGTGGCGACGGCGCCGTCGTGCTGGTAGTGACGGGCTGGGGCGGCGGCGTTCGGCCCGAGTCCACTGCGAGCAAAATCACACCGAGCACCAGAGCGGCGAACACCAATCCCAACACCAGCAGCAGACCCCGTCGGCTCGGAGGTCCGGCTGTCGGCATCGGCGGCGGTATCGCCGCGGGCACCGGCGTGGTCATCACCCGGGTCCCCGGGCGGCCAGCCGGCACGGGCGGCTGGCCGTTGAGCGCAGCGCGCATGGCCCGGGCGTTCGGGAAGCGCAGGGCCGGATCGCGCGCCAACGCCCGCTCGATCACGGCCGCCAGCGCCGGGCTCACGTCAGGACGCAGCATCAAAAGCGGCGGCGGCTGCTCGTGCAGAATCGCCTGCGCCAGCGCGGCGATGTTCTCCTGCATGAACGGCCGGCGGCCCGTCAGCGCCTCGTATCCCACCACGCCCACGGCATAGACGTCGTCGGCCGCGGTGGCCGGCCTGCCGAGCACCCGGTCGGGGCTGAGGTACGCCATCGTGCCGAACACCTGGCCGGCTGCCGTGAAGTTGGTGCTCTGCGCCGTCTTGGCGATGCCGAAGTCGCTCACTTTCGCCTCGCCGGACGACGTGAACAAGATGTTGGCGGGCTTGATGTCGCGGTGCAGAATGCCCGCATCGTGGGCGGCGGACAGCGCAGCGAGCATGTCGTCAAGCACAGCGCACACCAGCGGCTGCGGCAGCGGGCCGCGCACGATCTTGTCGTGCAGCGATTCCCCGGTCAGCCGCTCCATGACGATGAACGGGACGCCGTTGTGCTCGCCCGTGTCGTGCACCGCGACGATGTGTGCGCAATCCAGTGCAGCGGCCGCACGCGCCTCGGCTTCGAACCGGCGGCGATTGTCCGCCTGCGCGTCGATCGCGGGGTGCAGCAGCTTGATCGCCACCGGCCGGGCCAATCGCGTATCCCAGCCGTCGCGGACCTCCGCCATACCGCCACGACCCAACACGCCACGAAGCTCGTAGCGGCCACCGAGCAACTCGGGGGCCTTCACCCTGGCTACGTTAACCGGACGGTGCCCGGCTAAACCCCCGCGACCGGGCAGTAGTGAGTGGGCTTGTGCCGCTCATCGAGCGGCGGCAGGTTGCGCGCCGGCGTCTCCGGCAGCGGTGCGTCCGCCGGGATCCGCCCGCTGGCGCGATCCAGGCCCGCCCGCGCCCGTGGATGTTTGCGCATACGCGGCGGCAACAGCGAGAACACCACCCGCACAAAGTCGCCGAACCGCCGGTGCAGCCATTCGTCGCGGGCCGACCAGCTGAAGCCCAGCAGATCACGCACCGGCTGGTCGTACAGTCCCACGCACAGCCACACCATGAACGGCGCGACGATGTGGCGCTGCAGCGGAGTGAACAAGAAGTCCGGAATCCATTGCGCGAACCAAGGTTTCGGATAGTGCGCCAGATCGAGAACGTCGCGCGTGGCCTTGTTGTCCTCCAGCACCTCGCGGCACATGTAGTCCCAGTACTCCTGGAACTCCTCCCATGTCTTCGGCACCGGACGCATGCTCATGCCGTACATGCGGTACCAGGTGACGTGCTCGTCGAACAACTGGCGCTTCTCGTCTTCGGTGATCCCGCCGCAGAACCGCTCGGCCACGTGGATGGTGCCCATGAAGAACGTGGCGTGCGCCCAGTAGAAGACGTCAGGGTTCAGCGCGTGATAGCGGCGGCCTTTCGCGTCGACGCCCTTGATCTCGGTGTGGTAGTCGCGCACCTGGGCGCCGGTGGCCGGCGCGCGGTCGCCGTCGAACACCACGCCGCCGATCGGGTACAGCGACCGCAGCACTCGCGGCCACGGCTCCCGCGGGAAGGTCGAGTGCTGTTCGACGGCCGCGCCGAGTTGGGGATGCATGTTCTGCATCGAGCCGGCCCATGGCCCCTGCAGCATGCCGCGCCAGTCGCCGAAGTATTTCCACGTCAGCGAGTCGGGACCCAACGGTTCGGGTGGCGCGTCGTAACCACCGGACGCCACCGGACAGCCGGCGGCAACCGGTTCGCTGGTCAGCGCGCGAGCATGAGACGTATGTTGAGTCACTGGTGACGAGTCCCCATCAGGGCCGGAGCCAAAACTGACTACGTGCGTTGTCAGTCGTCGAGTCTAGGAGAGCCGTGCCGACCGGTCAACGAGGGACCCGTGTTCGCGCGAAGAGCCAATCTCGCGGTCGCTGGTCGGGTGTGCCGATCGAGGACCGCCAGGCGCTGCGCCGCGACGAACTCGTGGCAGCAGGCGTCACGTTGCTCGGACGCGCCGACGGGCCCTCGCTCACCGTGCGGGCGGTGTGCCGCGAAGCCGGGCTCACCGAACGCTACTTCTACGAAAGCTTCTCTGACAGAGACCAATTCGTGCGCGCCGTGTACGACGACGTGTGCGCGCGTGCGATGGCGACGTTGATGTCGGCCGCCACCCCGCGTGAGGCGGTCGAGCGGTTCGTCGCGCTGATGGTCGACGACCCGGTCCGCGGCCGCGTACTGCTGCTGGCCCCCGAGGTCGAGCCGGTTCTTGTGCGCTCCGGCGCGGAGTGGATGCCGAGCTTCATCGAGCTGCTGCAGCGCAAGCTCACGACGATCAGCGACCCGGCGCTGCAGAACATGGTCGCGACCGGGCTGATCGGCGCGCTGACCGCTCTTTTCACCGCTTACTTGGACGGCCGGCTGACCGCCACGCGCGAACAGTTCATCGACTACTGCGTCGCGATGCTGCTGAGCCGCGCCAGTTATCTGGAGCGTTCGTCGGCAACCTGAGCGTCTAGCGCTGGTTCTCGGCGGTGACGTTCTGCTCGGACTGCGCCTGCTGCTGTTGCTGAGCCTCATACGCGGCCCGGCCGAGCTGCGACTGCCGCGAGTAGCCCGGCTGCTGCGACGACGCCACATTGGCGTAGCAGTTGAGGTAGACGTACACCGTGTTCTCCGCGGCGGTGCCGGTGCCGTTGACGAAGTTGGCGTGCTGGATTCGGTCGATCACGCACTTGTCTTCGTCGGCTTTGTCCCCCACCCTCGTCGCGACGATCGGCGTGAGCCCGGCCTGCGACAGCACTTCCTTGGCCTGCCCGTAGTACTTACCCGTGACGTCGCTGAGTGTGTCCGCGCTCGCCACGCCCTGGCCCAGCAAGGCCATCGCCACACCGGCGACCCCCACGGCGCCTGCACCGACAACAATGAGGTTCCTCACGTCTGGCGACCTCCGGTATTCGTCTTGCAGCGGGATTTCTTCGGCCTCATCAGGGCAGATGCCCCATGCGGATATTATCGCCCGCCGCCCTGCCGCGCATTACGCCAAACGGCGCGGTGGCTTGAATGTCACCGGCGTACACAGATATATTGCGTGCAACCAATAGGTACAGATAACTGGGAGGGTCTCCCGGACGCGAGGAGGACAAAGCGCCCATGCCGCAAGACCTCACCGACTTGCACCTTCTGCACGAGCTGGAGCCGGTGGTCGAGAAGCTTCTCAACCGTCACCTGGCGATGTCGAAAGAGTGGAACCCGCACGACTACATCCCGTGGTCGGACGGCAAGAACTACTACGCGCTCGGCGGGCACGATTGGGACCCCGAGGAAGCGAAGCTGTCAGACGTCGCCCAGGTGGCGATGGTCCAGAACCTGCTGACCGAGGACAACCTGCCGTCGTATCACCGCGAGATCGCGATGAACTTCGGCATGGACGGCGCCTGGGGCACCTGGGTGAACCGCTGGACAGCCGAGGAGAACCGGCACGGCATCGCGCTGCGCGACTACCTCGTCGTCACCCGCGCGGTCGACCCGGTGGAGCTGGAGAAGCTTCGCGTCGAGCAGATGACCCGCGGGTTCAGCCCGGGCCAGAACCAGCAGGGTGACCTGTTCGCCGACAGCCTCTTCGACTCCGTCATCTACGTGACGTTCCAGGAGCTGGCCACTCGCATCTCGCACCGCAACACCGGCAAGGCCTGTAACGAGACCATCGCCGACCAACTGCTGCAACGGGTTTCGGCCGACGAGAACCTGCACATGATCCTCTACCGCGACGTGTCCGAGGCCGGTCTGGAGATCGCGCCCAACCAGGCGATGAAGTCGCTGCACCGGGTGCTGCGCAACTTCAAGATGCCCGGCTACACCGTGCCGGAGTTTCGCCGCAAGGCCGTGATCATCGCAGTCGGCGGCGTGTACGACCCGCGGGTGCACCTCGACGACGTCGTGATGCCGGTGCTCAAGAAGTGGCGGATCTTCGAGCGTGAGGACTTCACCGGCGAGGCGGCCAAGCTGCGCGACGACCTCGGCGTGCTGGTCGAGGAGCTGGAAGAGGCCTGCGAGAAGTTCGAGGAGTCCAAGCGCCGGCGGCTCGAGCGGGAGGCTCGCCGGGCCGAGAAGCTGACCGCCAAGCGGGTCCTGGCGTCGGCTCGGGCCTAGTGCATGGTGTAGTGCATCCAGCGCCCACGGCGGCGCTTCGGATCGGGCCCATCGCGTTGCGGAGCCCGGTTGTGCTGGCGCCGATGGCCGGGGTCACCAATGTCGCCTTCCGAACGCTGTGCCGCGAGCAGGAGATCGCCCGCGCGGGCACCGTCAGCGGGCTCTACGTCTGCGAGATGGTGACGGCCCGCGCGCTCGTCGAACGCCATCCGGCGACCATGCACATGATCACGTTCGCGCCCGACGAGCAGCCGCGGTCGCTGCAGCTGTACAGCGTGGACCCGGATACCACGTTCGCGGCAGCGCGGATGATCGCCGACGAGGGGCTGGCCGACCACATCGACATGAACTTCGGCTGCCCGGTCCCCAAGGTCACCCGACGCGGCGGCGGCGCCGCGCTGCCGTTCAAGCGCCGGCTGTTCGGGCGGATCGTCGGCGCCGCGGTGCGGGCCACCGAGCACGCCGGAATCCCGGTGACGGTCAAGTTCCGGATCGGGATCGACGACGCGCACCACACGCATCTCGATGCCGGCCGGATCGCCGAGCAGGAAGGCGCCGCCGCCGTGGCGCTGCACGCCCGCACGGCCGCCCAGCGGTACTCGGGCACCGCCGACTGGAGCCAGATCGCCGCGCTCAAGGAACACGTCCGCTCGGTCCCGGTGCTGGGCAACGGCGACATCTTCGACGCCGACGACGCCGTCGCGATGATGGCCACCACGGGCTGCGACGGCGTCGTGATCGGGCGCGGCTGCCTGGGCCGGCCGTGGCTGTTCGCCGAGCTGTCGGCCGCGCTGACCGGCGCTGCGGCGCCCACGCCGCCCACGCTGGGCGAGGTCGCGCAGATCATCCGGCGGCACGGCGAGCTGCTGGCCGCTCACTTCGGCGAAGACAAGGGCATGCGCGACATCCGCAAGCACATCGCCTGGTACCTGCACGGATTCCCGGCTGGCGCCGAGCTGAGGCGGGCGTTGGCGCTGGTGAAGACGCTCGCCGAGCTCGACAGCCTGCTCGCGCAGCTGGACCCCGACGTCCCGTTCCCGGCCGCTGCGACCGGACCCCGCGGCCGGCAGGGCTCACCGGCGTCGGTGGCGCTACCGCACGGCTGGCTGTCGGATCCCGACGACTGCGCGGTGCCGGCCGGCGCGGAGCTTATGCACTCTGGAGGCTGAACCGAGACGGTTCCGAAATCGCAGCGCTCAGGACGCCTCAGTACGATTAGGCCCGGGCTGCGTCCCGCTCAGGTGGCGGATGCAAGCCTTTGCCTGCTAGAAGACATAGTGCTGCGTGTAGATACATCGCGCACCGTGAGCACGCGGCAGCGCCCAAGCTGTACCCATTTCGTAGGTCGGAGGCCGGTAACACATGAGTGATGGCGACAGGATCTTTCCTGATGCCACTCCCGGCGGCTCCGACGACAGTCACTGGCTTACCCGAACTCCGCGGCCCGCGACGTTAGCCGCGCCCTGGGAACGCGCGGGAATTCTGAAATCCGAGGCACCCAGCGGCAACCACACCGACGGCGTGCCCGTCGCCGAGCTTCTCGCGAAGGTGGGCGCGACGACGAACGGCCGGCGGACGTCGCGGCGCCGGGCCCGCGGCGAGCCGCAATCCCAACCATCCGACGGGCAGGATGCGGTCACTGCGGCCATCCCGGCCGTGCCGCCGTCCGAGATCCCTGATCTCGCCGTCGCGCAGCCGCATCGCGCCACGGTGGTGCTGCCCCGAGTGGACGACGACGCTGTCGTCGAGCAGCCGAACCGGAGAAGAAGGCGCCGCCGATCCGCGGCCACGGCCGGCCGCGCCGCTGCCGCCATCCTGTCCGTCGCCGCGCTGGCGATGACGGGAGCGGCCTGGCACTGGAGCACCTCCAAGGACAACCGACTCAACCTGATCTCGGCGCTGGACCCCAACTCGCATGACGTCGTCGACCCCAACGCCCAGTACGGCGACGAGAACTTCCTCATCGTCGGCGTCGACAGCCGGTTCGGCGAGAACGCCAACATGGGCGCCGGCGACACCGAAGAGGCAGGTGGCGCGCGCTCGGACACCGTGATGCTGGTCAACATCCCGGCCAGCCGCAAACGCGTTGTGGCCGTGTCGTTTCCGCGTGACCTCGCGATCAAGCCGACGCTGTGCGACGCCTGGGATCCGCAGACCGGCAAGTACGGGCCCGTCTACGACGAACAGTCCGGCACCTACGGGCCGCGACAGGTCTACACCGAGACCAAACTGAACTCGGCGTACTCGTTCGGCGGGCCGAAGTGTCTGGTGAAGGTGATCCAGAAGCTGTCGGGGCTGTCGATCAACCGGTTCATGGCGATCGACTTCGCGGGCTTCGCGAAGATGGTCGACGCGCTCGGCGGCGTGAAGGTGTGCAGCACCACCCCGCTGGAGGACTACGAGCTGGGCACGGTCCTGCCGAAGGCCGGCTGGCAGACCGTTGACGGCCGTACCGCGCTGAACTACGTCCGAGCGCGGCAGGTCACCACGGAGAGCAACGGCGACTACGGCCGCATCAAGCGCCAGCAGCTGTTCCTGTCGTCGCTGCTGCGGTCGCTGATCTCCAACGACGTGTTCTTCAACCTCAACAAGCTCAACGACGTCGTCAACACGTTCATCAACGACAGCTACGTCGACAACGTCCAGACCAAGGACCTCGTCGACCTCGGCCAGTCGATCCAGGGCATCTCCGCCGGGCGGATCACGTTCCTCACGGTGCCGACGGGCGAGACGGACTCCGAAGGCAACGAACCGCTGCGCACCGAGGACAACCGCGCGCTGTTCGACGCGATCATCAACGACGACCCGCTGCCCGGCGAGAACAACCAGAACGAGACCACCACCCCCACCTCTGGCCCCACCAGTGGGTCCAGCTCCGTTCTCGCCAGCAGCAGCCCGCCGGCCGCAGCCGCCCCACGCGACACCGGCGAGCTCGTCGACGCGGTGACCACCGAGCCGCAGAGCGTCACGGTGCACGTCTCCAACTCCACCGGTCAAGACGGGCTCGCTGCGACCGCGGCAAATGAGTTGGAGCAGCACGGTTTTCGAGTGCTCAGCCCCGACGACTATCCCAGCTCGCTAGAGTCCACCACGGTGTTCTTCTCGCCAGGCAACGAAGAGGCGGCCGCCACTGTGGCCGCGGCGTTCCCCCACCCGCAGATGGAACGAAAAACGGGAATGGGCAACGTCGTGCAGGTGGTGCTGGGCAACGACTTCAACGCTGTCAACGCGCCGCCGCCCAGTGGGTCGTCGGTGCAGGTACACCTGACACACAACACCCACACCAAACCCACCCCGCTGCCCGAGGACCTGAGCGTCACCAACGCCGCCGACATCCGCTGCGAGCGGTAACGGCGTTCACCGCGTGTTCACGCGCGGCTCGTGACCGCGACAGACGTCAGAACGTAGGGTGGGAACATGCGCACGGCCTACCACGAGCAGCTCGATGCACTGACCGCGCAACTCGGTGAGATGTGCGGGATGGCCGGTGTCGCGATGGAACGGGCGACCCAAGCGCTGCTGCAGGCCGATCTGGTGCTGGCCGAACAAGTCATCGACGACCACGACCAGATCAGCGCCTTGAGCGTGCGCGCCGAGGAGGCCGCTTTCGTGCTCTTGGCGCTGCAGGCCCCGGTCGCTGGGGATTTGCGGGCGATCGTCAGCTCCATCCAGATGGTTGCTGACGTCGACCGCATGGGGGCGCTCGCGCTGCACGTCGCCAAGATCGCTCGCCGTCGCCATCCCCAGCATGCACTGCCGGAGGAAGTCAACGGCTACTTCGCCGAAATGGGCCGTGTCGCAGTCGAATTGGGCAACGCCGCACAAGAGGTGGTAGCGTCGCGCGATCCGGAGAAGGCCGCCCGGCTACGCGAAGAAGACGACGCGATGGACGACCTGCACCGTCATCTGTTCAGCGTGCTGATGGATCGCGAGTGGAAGCACGGCGTGGCCGCCGCGGTGGACGTGACGCTGCTGGGCCGGTTCTACGAGCGGTTCGCCGACCACGCCGTCGAAATCGGCCGGCGCGTGATCTTCCAGGCCACCGGCAAGCTGCCGGAAGAGGACGGCTTACCCAGCGGCACCCAACACTGACTGTGCGATGAGGGCGCGGCGCTCTCGCACTTCAGCGCACTGAATGCACACCCGATGCGTGCCGGTCAGCCGAAGCGGCCGGAGATGTAGTCCTCCGTGGCCTTCTGGCTCGGGTTGGAGAAGATCTTCTCGGTGTCGTCGAGCTCGACGAGCCGGCCCGGCTTTCCGGCGGCCTCCAGGTTGAAGAACGCCGTCTGATCACTCACCCTGGCCGCCTGCTGCATGTTGTGCGTGACGATCACGATCGTGAAATCAAGCTTCAGCTCGGCGATCAGGTCTTCGATGGCCAGCGTGGAGATGGGGTCCAGCGCTGAGCACGGCTCGTCCATCAGCAGCACGTCGGGCTGCACCGCGATCGCCCGTGCAATGCACAGGCGCTGCTGCTGACCGCCCGACAATGAACCGCCGGGCTTGTCGAGGCGGTCCTTAACCTCGTTCCACAGGTTCGCACCCTTGAGCGAACGTTCGGCGACCTCGTCCAGCGTCTTGCGGTTGCGGACGCCCTGGAGCTTCAGCCCGGCTACCACGTTGTCACGAATCGACATGGTGGGGAACGGATTTGGGCGTTGGAAGACCATGCCAATGGTCTTGCGCACACCGACCGGGTCGACGCCGGGGCCGTAGATGTCCTCGCCGTCGAGAAGCACCGAGCCCTCGACGCGCGCGCCGGGGATGACCTCGTGCATGCGGTTGAGCGTGCGCAACACCGTCGATTTGCCGCAGCCCGACGGACCGATGAACGCGGTGACGCTGCGCGGCGGCACCGACAGCGAGACGTCAGCGACGGCGTGGAACGAGCCGTAGTAGATGTTGACGTCCTTGAGGTCCAGACGCTTGGCCATGGCCGGTGCCGCTCTCCTATGTCTTCTTCGGGGCAAACAGCTTCGCGACGAGTCGCGCCCCGATATTCAGTATGGCAATCAACAGGATCAGTGTCAGCGCCGCGCCCCAGAGCCGGTCGGTGGGCACCGGATTGGCGCCCGCACCGGCGGACGTCTGGTCGTACATCATCCCGGGCAGCGAGCCCATGAACCCGTGGAACATGTCGAAGTTCATCGCCTGGGAGTAACCGACCAGGATCAGCAGCGGCGCGGTCTCACCCATCACCCGCGCCAGCGCCAGCATGACGCCGGTGACAATGCCCGACAGCGCCGTCGGAATCACAATCCGGGCAATCGTTTTCCACTTCGGCACGCCCAGGGCATAGCTCGCCTCGCGCAGGTCCATCGGCACCACCCGCAGCATCTCCTCGGTGGCCCGCACGATCACCGGAATCATCAAGAGCACCAACGCAAGTGACACCGCGAAACCGGACCGTTGGAAGCCCAGCGTGGCCACCCACAACGCGTAGATGAACAGTGCGGCGACAATGGACGGCACGCCGGTGAGGATGTCGACCATGAACGTCGTCAGCTTGCCCAATCTCGTTGCGCCGCCGTACTCGACGAGATAGATGGCGACGAAGATTCCGACCGGGATCGAGATCGCCGCGCACACCAGACCCTGCAGCAGGGTGCCGACGATCGCGTGGTAGACACCGCCGCCCGGAGTGAACGCCGTCATGCCCGCCTGCGAATGCCACCACCAACCGGCGGATGCGACGGTCTTGAATCCCTTGACCACCACCGCGACGAGCACCCAGATCAGCGGTATCAGTGCGACGACCATCGAGAGCGCGACCAACGTGGCGGCAAGGTAATTGACGGCCTTACGACGCAGGCTGACGCTTTGGAACGTCGGCACCTTCACCGGCCGGTCGAGCGTCGTCACGTCGACTTCTTCCCGGTAACCGCCGCTCGCGCAAGCGAATTGACGACGAACGTCAGGACGAACAGCACCAGGCCCGCGGCGATGTACGCGCCGGCTTTGTATTGGTCGTTGAACTCCGATGCGGCGGCGGCGATCTTGCTGGCGAACGTGTACCCGCCGTCGAACAGCGACCAGCGGAATGCGGCCTGGGTGCCGCGCAGGATGATCAGCAACGCGATCGTCTCGCCCAGCGCCCGGCCCAGGCCGAGCATCGCGCCGCTGACATACCCGGACCGGCCGAACGGCAGCACCGTTGTCTTCACCACCTCCCACCGGGTGGCGCCGAGCGCCAACGCGGCTTCGATCTGCCCGGTGGGCGTCTGCACGAACACCTCCCGAGTAACTGCGGTGATGATCGGCAGGATCATCACCGCGAGGACGATGCCGGCGGTGAAGATCGTGCCGCCGCCGACCACCGAGGCATTGCCCGTCGCGAAAAGCGGTATCCACGAGAGGTTTTCGTTCAGCCACGCTGCCAGCGGCCGCAGCTGCGGCGCCAGCACGTACAGGCCCCACACGCCGTAGATGATCGACGGCACCGCGGCGAGCAGATCCACCATGTAGGCCAGCGGCCCGGCGACGCGGCGCGGGGCGTACTGGGTGAGAAAGATCGCGATGCCCAAAGCCACCGGCATGGCCAACACCAGTGCGAACAGCGAGACCAACACCGTGACCTGAAGCAGTTCGGCCACGCCGAACTTCATCGCCGACGTGTCGGTGGTCACCCAGTTGCCGCCGTAGAGCAGGAAATTCTCGGTGTTGCGCGCCAACGCGGGGATTGCGCGCCACAGCAGGAAGAACCCGATCGCGGCGATCAGCACCACGATCAGGATTCCGGAGCCCTGCGCCAGCCACTGGAACACGCGATCGCCGAGCCGGACCTTTGCGTGCCGAGACGGGTCCAGCGACAACGGCGGCGGGGAACCGAACGGCTGGGCCAGGGCCTCAGCCGAACCCGAATTCAGTGGATTGATTTCTGACACGCCGACACTATCGCTGTTGACCTCGGCTTCCATTCTCACAGCAGACCCACCGCTTGCCCACACCGGCTATTGGATCGCGTCGACCGATTGCTGCAACCGCTGCTTGAACACATCGGGCAGCGGAATGTAGCCGGCCGACGACAGCGAGGCCTGCCCCTGGTTGGCCGCGACCGTCAGAAACGACTTCACGGCGGCGGCGGTGTCGGGGTCGTAGCCCTTGGAGCAGACGATCTCGTAGGTGGCCAGCACCAGCGGGTAAGCGCCCGACTCCTTCGAGCCGTACAGCGAGTTGAGGTCGAGGACAAGGTCTTTGCCGTCGGAGGCGAACTTGGCCCCGGCAATCGCCTTGCCGGCCGATTCGTCGGTCAGCGCCACGGCGCCGCCGCCGTTGTCGATCTGCGCGTACGGCAGATTCGCCTGCGTGGCGAAGCCTTTCTCGACGTAGCCGATGCCGCCCGGCGTGGCCTGAACCGCCTGGACCACTCCCGCGGACTTCTGCGCGCCTTCGCCCGCACCGCCCTGGAACTCCTTGCCGGCGCCTTTGGTCCACGATCCGGGCGCGGCCGTCGTCAAGTACTTCTGGAAATTGTCGGTGGTGCCCGACGAATCCGAGCGGTAGATCGCGGTGACCTTGGTGTCGGGCAGCGACACCCCGCTGTTGAGCGCAGCGATCGCCGGGTCGTTCCACGTGGTGACCGCACCGGTGAAGATCTTCGCGATCACGTCGGCGTTCAGAGTGAGTTTGTCGACGCCCGGCAGGTTGTAAGCCAGCGCGACCGGACCGAAGACCAGCGGAAGGTTCCAGGCCGGGTTGCCGCCGCAGCGCTTGGCGGCCGAATCCACCTGGTCTTTGGCCAGCGGCGAATCGGAGCCGGCGAAATCGACCTGCTTGGCGATGAATTGCGCAACGCCGGCGCCTGAGCCCGTCGGGTTGTAGGACAGGTTCTTGCCGGGGCAGGCCTGGCCCCACGTCTGGTTGAACACCCCGATCGCGTTCTGCTGCGCGGTGGAGCCCTCCGCTGTCAGCGAATTCTTGCCGGCGCAGTCGGGCTTCGCGCCGTTGCCGGGCGACGCCGTGCCCGCGTTGTTGTCGCTGCCGCATGCCGACAGCGAGAACGCGGCGATCGCGACCGCCGACGCCGTCGCAGCACACGCCTTTCCGAACCCGTTGAGCTTCACCGTGTTGACCCTTTCTGAGCCGAAGCCGAAACCGGCCGCCGATACCTCCGGCAACGTATGCGGTCGCGGTGGACGAACGGCTCATGGCACATGAACGGAGGGTGAACAGGCCCGTGAACAGAGCGGATAGGACTCCGCGGAGCCGACTACCGGCTCTGGGCGTAGGCGGTGTCCACGCCCGAGACATCGAACCCGAGCCGCCGGTAGGTGCGCACGGCCGCGGCGTTGTCGGCTTCGGTGTAGAGCATCACCGTCGGCTCAGGCGCACCGGACAGCCGCTCCGCCAGGTGGTGCAGCCCGATCAGCGTCAGCGCTGTGCCCAGCCCGCGATTGTGGGCGTCGGGGTCGACCCCGAGCACGTAGACCTCGCCCAAATGGTCGGAATGCACCTTGGTCCAGTGAAAACCCAGCAACTTGTGGGTGTGCTCGTCGAACGCCAGGAACAGCCCCTGCGGATCGAACCAGGATGCGGACCGCCGCTCGGCGAGGTGGTCGAGTGTCCAGCCGCCCTGCTCGGGATGCCAGGCGAAGGCCGCGTTGTTGACCCGCAGCAGCTCCGCGTCGTCGTCGGCACCGCGATATGTGCGCACCTGCACGCCCGCGGGAACCGTGGCCGGCGGCAGGTCGCGCAGTGGGCGGCTCATCTGCCACAGTTCGCGAACGGGCGTGAAGCCCAGCGCGGCAGCGGCTGCGCGAGCCGGCTCGAGGTTGCCGTGCGCCCAGAACCGGGTGGTGGCACCGGCCTCGTCGACCGCGGCCTTGGCCAGCGCCGCGCCGACGCCGCGACGACGGGCATCGGGGGCCACCACCAGCTCGGCGACCGGCTCCGCGGTGTCGGTGCGCGGCGCGAGGTTGAGGTAGCCGACGACGCGGTCGCCGTCGGCGGCCAGCAGGTGCTTGGTCCGGCGCAGCGGCAATTCACGCAGCACTTGCTCGCCCACCGGCGCGACGCCGTCTGCGCGCGTGGCCGCCGCAACGACGTCGCGGATCTGGTCTTGGTCGCCCGGCGACAGGCTCGTCCGCCAGTCGAGCTGGGTCACGGAGTGCGCAGCGCGTCGGACACCGGGCGGGGCAGCTCGTCGGGCGCAGGAGCGAACTCGCCCTCCTCGTCGTCGTCGAGGTCAGCTTCCGCGGACGGGCGGCCGCGGGCAGGGCGCACCGCCTTGTAGCCCACGTTGCGCACGGTGCCGATCAGCGACTCGTGTTCGCTGCCCAGCTTGGCCCGCAGCCGCCGCACGTGGACGTCGACCGTGCGGGTGCCGCCGAAGAAGTCGTAGCCCCACACCTCTTGCAGCAACTGAGCCCTGGTGAACACGCGGCCGGCATGCTGCGCGAGGTATTTCAGCAGCTCGAATTCCTTGTAGGTGAGGTCGAGCGGCCGACCGCGCAACCGCGCCGTATAGGTGCCTTCGTCGATGACCAGCTCGCCCAGCGTGATCTTGCCGGCGTTTTCCTGGTTGGCGGCGCCGCCGCGGCGACCGACGAGCAGACGTAACCGCGCGTCGATCTCGGCGGGCCCGGTGCCCGGCAGCAGGATGTCGTCGAGACCCCAGTCGACGTTGACCGCGACCAGGCCCCCTTCGTTGACCACGGCGACCACCGGCACCGAGCTTCCCGTGGTGCCGAGCAGCCGGCACAGTCCCCGCGCCGCAGCCAGGTCGGTGCGCGCGTCGACGATCGCCACGTCGGCACTGCCCGCCTCCAGCAGCGACGACACCTCGCTGGGCGCCCTGCGCACGTGGTGCGGCAGCAGCGACAACGACGGCAGCACTGACTCCGGATGCGGGTCGGCAGTGAGTAGCAGTAGATCCAACACACCCTCCAGCGCGCGGGTGTACGACGCTTCGACGTACCTGCGATATCAGCACGACCGCGGGCTGACACCCTTCTTTGCTTGCCGCTTCCGCGCCGCCATCACTGTTCGCCGCATCCGCTCAAGCAATCTAACGATAACGCGCGACCTGCGAATTAGCCCTCCGGGATGCGTGCTCGTCGGGCCGAACCGCCAGAATGTGCGGGTGCGCGCACTGCTGATCGGGCTGACGGTGATGCTGGTCGCAGTGGTCGGCGGCGTCGGAGTGGACTTCGGCACCGCGATCTACGCCGAGTACCGGTTCGCGCGCACGCTGCACGCCGAGGCGCGGCTGGGCTTCGACCCGTGGGTCGGCATTCTCGGGTTTCCGTTCATCCCGCAGGCTCTGCGTCACCACTACGACGAGGTCGAGATCAAGGCCACCGGGGTGGATCGGCCCTTGATCGGCAGGGCCGGCCTAGAGGCCACCCTGCACGGCGTCGACCTCACCTCGGCGTCGTGGCTTGTCCGGCCGCACGCAGCGTTACCGGTCGCCAAGACCGAAAGCCGCATCATCATCGACTCCACACATCTAGGCCGGTTCATGGGTATCAATGACCTGCTCGTCGAGGCCCCGCCCAAAGACACCAACGACGCGACCGGCGGCACCACGGAGTCGGGGATTTCCAGCAGCGTCGGCCTGGTGTTCACCGGCACCCCGAAGTCGGCGAGGCTCGGCAAGCGGGTGAGCGTGTCGGTGGACCTGTCGATGACCGGTCCGGACCACACCACGCTCGTGTTCACGGCGACGGGCATCGTCACCGGCCCGGGCACCGCGGACCAGACGGTGCCCGACGACAAGCTGCCTGCCGTGCTCGCCGCCTTCAGCAAGCACCTGCCCGGCCAGAAGCTGCCCTTCGGCATCGCCCCGAACCGGGAGGGCGCTCGGGGCTCGGATGTGATCATCGAAGGCATCGCGCCGGGACTAACCCTGCGTCTGGACGAGTTCACAGTGTCATGACGCCTTCACTGGTCGCCGTGCTGTGGGTGATCGCGGCGGCCCTCGCTGTGGCCGTCGTCATCGGGGTGCTGATCAACCGGCGTTCCGGGGTGCTGCGGGACAGCACTGAAGTCGACGCCGTGCCACCCACCGCCGATCTGGGGCTGTCGCGGACCGGACCGACGATCGTGCACTTCAGCGCGGTGTGGTGCGGACCGTGCGCCGCGGTGCGCCGGGTGGTCAGCCAGGTGTGCAGCGACCTGCCCGACGTGGCGCACGTGGAGATCGACATGGACGCGAATCCTGTTGCAGCGCAATGTCTTTCAGTACTGTCGCTGCCGACGACGTTCATCTTCGACGCGGACGGCCGGCAGCGGTACCGCACGGCCGGCGTCCCCAAGGCCGCTGACCTGCGGTCGAAGCTGGTACCGCTGTTGGCTCGATCGCATCGCGATTAGGTAAGCTTGCCGACGTGTCCGCCCGCCTCGAGCAGATGCTCACCAAGCGCCGCGCAGTCGATCTGTGCCGCACCGCGGGTTGTTTCTGTCGCTGTTGCCGCTGAGCGCGTCTCGCTCGTCGCGGCACGGAGCCGTGCGATTCCAGCCAGCTCGTCCAGCACAGGAGTATCTTTATGTCGACCGTCACCAGTGAAGTAGATGTTCGCGGTCCCCGGTTCGCCGCGTGGCTGACCAGCGGCGTCCTGGTTCTCGCACTGTTGGTGTCAGCCGTCAGTCCGTCTGCCGCCGCGGTCATCCTCGCGCTGCAGGCCGCGGTGTTCGCGGTCAGCGCGCTGCGCGGGCCGCGGCGCAGCCCGTACGGGCTGATCTTCGCCAAACTCGTCGCCCCCCGGCTCGGGCCGGCCACCGAACGTGAGCCCGTCGCTCCGCTCAAATTCGCTCAGCTCGTCGGCTTTGTGTTCGCGGTACTCGGCGTAGCAGGATTCGCCGCGGGGTGGGTGCTGCTCGGCGAGATCGCCACAGCGTTCGCATTGGTGGCCGCGTTCCTCAACGCGGCGTTCGGCATCTGCCTGGGCTGCCAGCTATATCCGCTGGTCGCCCGCATTCGACACCGTCAGGTAAGGAAAGGAAATTCATGGCTCGCTCCGACGTCCTAGTCACAGCTGACTGGGCGGAGAGCAATCTCGACGCTCCCAACACCGTCTTCGTCGAAGTCGACGAGGACACCAGCGCCTACGACAACGGCCACATCCCCGGCGCGGTCAAGCTGGACTGGCGCAAAGACCTGCAGGACCCGGTGAAGCGCGATTTCGTCGACGCAGAGCAGTTCTCGAAGCTGCTGTCCGAGCGCGGAATCTCCAACGACGACACCGTGATCCTGTACGGCGGCAACAACAACTGGTTCGCGGCGTACGCGTACTGGTACTTCAAGCTCTACGGGCACGAGAAGGTGAAGCTGCTCGACGGCGGCCGCAAGAAGTGGGAACTCGACGGGCGCCCGCTGTCCACCGACACCGTGCAGCGTGAGCCCACCAGCTACACCGCCAAAGAGCCCGACAACAGCATCCGCGCTTTCCGCGACGAAGTGCTCGCCGCCATCGGCGAGAAGAACCTCGTCGACGTGCGCTCCCCCGACGAGTTCTCGGGCAAGATCCTCGCGCCCGCGCACTTGCCGCAGGAGCAAAGCCAGCGCGCCGGCCATATTCCGAGCGCCATCAACGTCCCCTGGAGTAAGGCCGCCAACGAGGACGGCACCTTCAAGTCCGACGAGGACCTGAAGAAGCTGTACGCGGAGGCTGGTCTGGACGACTCCAAGGAGACGATCGCGTACTGCCGCATCGGGGAGCGGTCGTCGCACACCTGGTTCGTGCTGCATGAGCTGCTCGGGCATCGAAACGTCAAGAACTACGACGGAAGTTGGACGGAATACGGCTCTCTGGTGGGGGCCCCGATCGAGTTGGGAAGCTGAATATGTGCTCTGCACCAAAGCAAGGACAGACGCTGCCGGCCAGTGTCGACGTCGAGAAGGAGACGGTGATCACCGGCCGGGTGGTCGACGGCTCCGGACAGCCGGTGGGCGGCGCGTTCGTGCGCCTGCTGGACAGCTCCGACGAGTTCACCGCCGAGGTCGTCGCGTCGGCAACCGGTGACTTCCGGTTCTTCGCGGCGCCCGGGCAGTGGACCGTGCGGGCGCTGTCGTCGGTGGGCAGCGGCGACGCCGTCGTCGCCCCGAATGGCGCGGGCATCCACGAGGTCGACGTCAAGGTCGCCTGACCGCACCCCGCCTTCACCGCGAGGGTGCGTGTCGGTACAGCGACACGCCGGTGATCGGTGTACCGGGGCGCACGCTCGTCACGGCGCGGCCGTGCGTCGAGGCACCCGGCACTAGACTCGTGCCCGTGGTGCTCTTCTACGAGATCCTGCTGGTGGCGTGCACTGTGGTGATCGCGTGGTTCGCGCTGTATGTGGTGTACCGACTGATTTCCGACGACTCGTGAGCTCATCTCATCCAAAGCCTGGATCTGGTGACCGGGCGGTGGCCGCGGCGGCCGAGCGTGCCAAGACGACGGCGTCGCGCAACATCCCCGTCTTCGAAGACCTGCCGCTGCCCGCAGACACCGCGAACCTGCGCGAGGGCGCCAATCTGCACGACGCGTTGCTGGCGCTGCTGCCGCTGGTCGGCGTCTGGCGCGGCGAGGGCGAGGGCCGTGGACCGCACGGCGACTACCGCTTCGGCCAGCAGATCATCGTCTCCCACGACGGGCGCGACTACCTGAACTGGGAGGCGCGGTCTTGGCGGCTCACCGACAAGGGTGAGTACGACGAGCCCGCTCTGCGTGAGACGGGCTTCTGGCGGTTCGTCAAAGATCCCGCCGACCCGGCCGAAACTCAGGCGATCGAGCTGCTGCTCGCGCATTCGGCCGGTTACGTCGAGTTGTTCTACGGCCGCCCGCTGAACCAGTCGTCGTGGGAATTGGTCACAGATGCGTTGGCGCGCAGTCGATCTGGAGTGCTCGTCGGCGGCGCCAAGCGGCTCTACGGCATTGTCGAGGGCGGCGATCTGGCCTACGTCGAGGAGCGGGTCGACGCTGACGGCGGTCTGGTGCCGCACCTGTCGGCGCGGCTGTCGCGATACGCGGGCTGACGCGTAAAGACCCGGAAATGGGGCGGCCCCCGAGCCGTGGTTCCCAGTTGGACAGACCGGGGGCTCGGGGGCCGGGTGACTGCGGGGAATTACCAGCGCCTGCCGGCGGGAGATTCTCCGCTGGCGGCTGCTAGCCGGCAGTCACCTCACGTGTCCATAAGCCAATCAATTCTCGGACCACCTCCTTTCCCGTGTACGCGCGAAGGTACCACTGACGCCGAGAGGGCTGGTAGCGATTTTCTTCCGGCCCGCGCCGGCCGCTTCGCGACGGTTCCACTTACGCAGCCTGTGCCGGTCGCCCGGAAGGAACGGTTCGCTCGTCCTGATCCTCGACTGCCCGCCCGCGTCGCCTCCGGCGAATGTCCACTATGCGCTGACGAAGAAGGACTGAGCGTCCGTAGGCCGAACCGCCACCGCCCCGACGTTTCGCTCAGCGGTCGCTGACGACCGCCAGGTCGACAAGCTCGCGCAGCTCCGCCGCCTGCGGCGATTCCGGTAGTTCCCGGCCGTCGAGAGTGTGCACCCGCGCGGCCAGCGTGATACTCGACACTAGCCAAACCCCTTGTGCGCCAAGCAGATCGGCGGGCCGCAGGGGCCGGTACTCACAGCGGTAGCCCTTCTCGGCGGCCACGGTGAACAGCGCCTGCTGCGTGGTGCCGTGCAGAATCGGCATCGTCGGCGGCGGGGTCTGCAGTCCGTCGGACGTTGCGATCACCACCGTCGAGCGCGGCCCTTCGAGGACGTACCCGTCGGTGCTGACGAAGATCACGTCCCCCGCGCCGCGCTCGGCCGCGTGCCGCAGCGCCGCCATGTTCACCGCGTACGACAGCGTCTTCGCGCCTGCCAACAACCACGGCGCGCCCGCCGCCGTCGTCGGCATGCCGCGCGCCAGGGTCAGCGCGGCCAGCCCGTCGCGGCGTGCCGACGCCACGCGGTCCGGCAGCCGGCCCACGGTGATGTAAGCGGTTGGCGGCCCGCCACTTTCGCGGCCGCGGCTGTACACCCAGCGCATGACGCCTTCGTCTGCGCTGTGCGCCGCCCACCGCGCCGAGGCCGCCGCCGCGGCATGGCGCCAGGCGTCGGCATCCGGCGCGGGCAGGCCCATCAACGAGGCCGACTGCGTCAGCCGCTGCAGATGCGCGTCGAGCAGACACGGCCTTCCGTCGCGCACCAGCAGCGTTTCGAAGATGCCGTCGCCCCGCACGGCGGCCAGGTCGTCGGCGAACAGCAGCGGCGCCTGCGGATCGTGGAACTGCCCGTCCAAGGTGACGAGAACTGACATGGGCAACACCGTAACGGCTGACCGTACAGTTGAATGCGTGACAGCCGTTCCAGCCCCAGCTCCCGACAGCGGGGTCACTTGGCATTTCGGCGACCCGTTCGGTGAACAGCGTGCGGCGCTCACAGACGCGGTCGTCATCGACCGCTCGCACCGCGGGGTCATCACGCTGACCGGCGGTGAGCGGCTGTCGTGGCTGCACAAACTCTGCTCACAGCACGTCGCGGACCTCCCCGACCGCGCGACCGTCGAGAACCTCAGCCTCGACGGCCAGGGCCGCGTCGAGGACCACTGGCTACAAACCGAGCTGGGCGGTGTCAGCTACCTCGACACTGAGCCGTGGCGGGCGCAGCCGCTGCTGGCCTACCTCGAGCGCATGGTGTTCTGGGCCGACGTGGCCCCCCAAGCCGCGGACTACGGCGTGCTGTCGCTGCTAGGTCCCGCGCTCACCGACCCCAAGGTGGCCCACGCCCTTGGTGTCGACGACCTGCCGCAAGACGCGGCGATTCCGCTGCCGGGAGGCGGATTCGTGCGCCGCATGCCCACCGGCGCCGACGGTCCGGGCGTGGCGCTGGACGTGGTGGTTCCCCGCGAGCAGGTGGCAGCGGTGCGGCAGCGGCTGCAGGCGAACGGAGTCAGGCCCGCCGGAATCTGGGCATACGAAGCACATCGGGTGGCGGCGTTGCGGCCGCGGCTGGGCGTGGACACCGATGAGCGGACGATTCCGCACGAGGTCGGCTGGATCGGTGCCGCTGTTCACCTGGACAAGGGCTGCTACCGCGGCCAGGAGACCGTCGCGCGGGTGCACAATCTCGGCCGGCCGCCCCGCATGCTGGTGCTGGCGCACTTGGAGAGTACCGAGAAGCGTCCGGTCACCGGGGCGCCGCTCACCGCGGGCGGCCGGACCGTCGGGCGGGTCGGCACCGTCGTCGACCACGTCGATCTCGGCCCCGTGGCGCTGGCACTGGTGAAGCGGGGCGTGACGGCCGACATACCGCTGGTGGTCGGCACCGAGGACGGCGAGCTCGCGGTGGCGATCGACCCCGACACCGTTCCTACTGACGACGGTGTGGGCGCCGGTCGCGCCGCGGTTGACCGGCTGCGGGGCGTCAACAGGTGACGTGCGTCAGACGGGCAAGCCCTGACAGCGCATGGGGCGCGGGCACGGTAAAGTGTTGGCAGGACTAACAAACACACACTCAGATCGGAGCCGCCTTCAGATCGGGCCGCTCCGTTATTGCGCGAGGGGGTTCCCCCATGGGCCGCGGCCGGGCGAAGGCGAAACAGACGAAGGTTGCCCGGGAGCTGAAATACAGCTCCCCGCAGACTGATTTCGAGCGGCTCCAACGCGAGCTGTCGGGCGGCGCCGACGACGTAGACGTCGAAAGCGGCGATCGCTGGGACGACGACGGCGGCGACTGGCGGCGCTGACCCTCCCCGCTGCGGAATCCGGCTCAGAAGCGCGGATGCCGTCCCACAAGTTCCACCCGGGTGCTGCTTTTTCCGGCTTTGTTCACCGTGCCCAGCACCCAGCAGTTCAGATGACGGGCCGTCAGCACAGCGAGCGCACGGTCCGTGTCGTCGGCGCTGACCACGGCCACCATGCCGACGCCCATGTTGAAGGTCTTCTCCATCTCGGCGCGGTCGATGCGGCCGCGCTGGGCGATCATCTGGAACACCGGCGCCGGCGTCCAGGTCCCGCGGTCGAGTTCGGCCCGCAGGCCGTGCGGTATCACCCGCGCCAGGTTGCCGGCCAATCCTCCCCCGGTGACGTGGCAAAACGTTCGCACCTGCGTCTCGGCGGCCAGCGCTAGGCAGTCTTTGGCGTAGATGCGGGTGGGCTCGAGCAGTTCTTCACCGAGTGTGCGCCCGAATTCCTCGACATGGCCCTCGAGGTTCATCCGGTCGATTTCCAGCAGCACGTGGCGGGCCAGCGAATAGCCGTTGGAGTGCAATCCCGTCGACGCCATCGCGATCACCACGTCACCCGGGCGCACACGGTCGGGCCCCAGCACGTCGTCGGCCTCCACGATCCCGATACCGGTGGCCGAGACGTCGTACGCGTCGGGCGCCATCAGGCCCGGGTGTTCGGCCGTCTCGCCGCCCAGCAGCGCACAGCCGGCCTGCACGCAACCTTCCGCGATGCCCGCCGCCAGGGCCGCGATCCGCTCGGGGACGACACGGCCGACGGCGATGTAGTCCTGCAGCAACAGTGGCTCGGCGCCGCACACCACGAGGTCGTCGACGACCATTGCCACCAGGTCCAGCCCTATGGTGTCGTGCTTGTCCATCGCCTGGGCGATCGCGACTTTGGTGCCGACGCCGTCGGTTGATGCGGCCAGCAGCGGTTCGCGGTAATTGCCCTTTAGCGCGAACAGCCCGGCGAACCCGCCAAGACCGTCGACCACCTCGGGCCGGCTGGCCTTCTGCGCCAGCGGTTTGAGCAACTCCACGGCTCGTTCGCCGGCCTCGATATCCACCCCCGAGGACGCGTACGAGATGCCGGGATCCCGAGCCCGTTCGCTCACGTGACGTCGATCCGCCCGACCACTTCGATCATCGCGTGCAAGGCTACCGGTAGGTGCCGCCGCGGTGTCTCAACGGCGGGCGATCCGGTGCTCAGTTCGGCCGCCTTCCTCGCACCCACTGCAGCGAGCCGACGTTCTTCGTGCGCACGCCGACGAAGCCGTGTTCTTCGAGGATGTCGCCGAGTTCGTCGTCACCGAAGAAGCGGGCACCCGCGTTCGGGAGCATCTGCCACAGCCTTCCCTGCCGGCCGACTGTGGGCACCATGACGGCCAGCCGTCCGCCGGGTCGCAACACGCTGGCGATCTGTGCGATGGCAGCCGCGGGCTCGGGAACCAGCTGCAGCACCGCGATCGACACAACGGCATCGACGGTGTTGTCGCGCAGCGGCAGCCGCTGGGCGTCGGCCCGCATGAATACGACGTTCGGCTGCCGGTTGGCGCGAGCCGCCCGGGCCAGCATCGGCTCGGAGATGTCGATGCCCAGCGCCAGCCCGTCGGGGCCCGCGGCCTCTGCCAGCGAGGCGGTGACGTTGCCCGGACCGCTGCCGACGTCCAGCGCGACTCCCCCGCGCGGAATGTCCAGCCAGTCGACGGGGTGCTGCCACGCGGTGAACAGCTTGCGCGCCAATGCTTGCGCATTGTCGTAGAACAGCGACCCGAGCGTCGATGCCCAGACCTTCTGGATCGCACCGGTGTTCGTGGGGACGTCGGCGGAGCTGCCCAGCAGATCGAGGTACCCCTTGCTGATGTCCGGGTCGGTCGGAGGGTCGGCGAGCAGTTCCAGGGCTCGACTCAAAGCTGGCGGCATCGTGGCGGTCATGCGTTCAATCCTGCCGCGCCGCGGCTCCGAATAGCATGCGGTAAGCGTCGACGCGAGGGGAGCCGGGATGCGCTGCGTGGTGACGGGCGCGACGGGGTACGTCGGTGGCCGGCTGATCCCGCGCCTGCTCGAGCGGGGTTTCGACGTGCGCGCGCTCGCCCGTACGCCCAGCAAGCTCGCGAACGTGCCGTGGCGTGACGACGCCGAGGTAGTCAGGGCCGATCTCGCCGACGCGGACTCGCTGGTGGCCGCGTTCGACGGCGCCGACGTCGTCTACTACCTCGTGCACTCGATGGGTACGTCGCGCGATTTCGCCCGGGCCGAAGAGCGCGCCGCCCACAACGTCGTCGCGGCAGCGCGCCGTACGGGTGTCCGCCGGCTGGTGTACTTGAGCGGGCTGCACCCGCACGGCGCGCAGCTCTCCCCGCATTTGGCGTCGCGCACCAGGGTCGGCGAGGTGCTGCTGGCCTCGGGCATCGAAACCGTGGTGCTGCAGGCCGGCGTGATCATCGGGTCCGGCTCGGCGTCGTTCGAGATGATCCGCCACCTGACCGACCGGCTGCCGGTGATGACGACGCCGAAGTGGGTGCACAACAAAATCCAGCCGATCGCGATCAGCGACGTGCTGCACGACCTCGTCGAGGCGGCCACTGCCGCGGTCGCCGCATCGCGGGCGTGGGACATCGGCGGTCCCGACGTGCTCGAGTACGGCGAGATGATGCAGATCTACGCCGACGTCGCGGGTCTGCACCGGCGCGGAATCGTCGTGGTGCCGTTCCTCACCCCGGCGATCGCCAGCTGGTGGGTCGGTCTGGTGACGCCGATCCCGTCGGGCCTGGCCCGGCCGCTGGTGGAGTCACTGCACTGCGACGCGGTGATGGACAACCACGACATCGACGCCGTGATCCCGCCCCCGTCGAGTGGGCTGATCGGCTACCGCGAGTCAGTCGCATTGGCGCTCAAGGAGATCGAAGACGGCCGCGTCGCGGCGTCATGGTCTAACGCACCCTTCGAACCGCTGCCCAGCGACCCCCACTGGGCAGGAGCGGTGGCTCACACTTTGAAGCGGTCGGGGTGGACATCGGCCAGCGAAGACCAGCTCTGGGCAGCGATCGAAAGCGTTGCGCCTCAAGGTGATTGGCGGGTCGCGTCACAGGAACCGGGCCGGCTGCTGCTACTGCGCAAAGATCTCCGCGTCGGTGTCGCATGGCTACAGCTGCGGGTCGGGACGGTAGCCGGCAGGGGAAGCACGTATCACCAACGAATGCTGTTCTACCCCAAGGGGACTCCCGGGTCGGCATACTGGTACGGCGGGCTTCGGCGGCACCGCAGGAAGTTCCGGCAGACCTTTCGCGAGGTGTTGCACCGCGCTACCGCTTCGCAGCCGCTAGGGGCGGCGCAACGCTGAGGCGTTGTCGTTCTCGGCTACCACCGCTGCGCCGCTGCGGGCTGCGTTCTCCAGCATCTGCTCGATCACGTTCTTGCCCAAGGCTGTTTCACTGGGCAGCTCGATCGGATACACACCGTCGAAGCAGGCGCAGCACAGTCGCGAAGCGGGCTGCTCGCTGGCGGCGATCATGCCGTGCAGCGACACGTAGCCCAGGGTGTCGGCGCCGATCGCGTGCCGAACCGCCGCCACCATCTCGGCTTCGTCGGCCTGATTCCTCGGCGCGTTGGCGATCAGCTCGGCGGGGGTGGCGAAGTCGATGCCGTAGAAACACGGCCACTTCACCGGTGGGGAGGCGATGCGCACGTGCACTTCGACAGCACCGGCTTCGCGCAGCATCCGCACCAGCGCGCGTTGCGTGTTGCCCCGCACGATCGAATCGTCGACCACAATCAGCCGCTTGCCGCGGATCACTTCGCGCAGCGGGTTGAGCTTCAGCCGGATGCCCAGCTGACGGATCGTCTGCGAGGGCTGGATGAACGTGCGGCCCACATACGCGTTCTTGGTCAGGCCCTGGCCGTAAGGGATGCCGGACTCTTGCGCATAACCGACCGCGGCCGGCGTGCCGGATTCCGGCACGCCGATCACCAGGTCGGCGTCCACCGGATGCTCGCGAGCCAGCCGTCGGCCGATGTCGACCCGGGTCTTGTGTACCGAGCGGCCGGCGATCGTGCTGTCCGGGCGGGCCAGGTAGACGTACTCGAAGATGCAGCCCTTGGGGGTGGGGTTGGCGAACCGCGACGACCGCACGCCGTCGGCGTCGATGGCCAGCAGCTCCCCGGGCTCGATGTCCCGGACGAACGACGCACCGACGATGTCGAGCGCGGCGGTTTCGGAGGCCACCACCCAGCCGCGGTCCAGCCGGCCCAGCGACAGCGGGCGCACGCCATACGGGTCACGCGCGGCGTACAGCGTGTTCTCGTCCATGAAGGTCAAACAGAAAGCGCCGCGGACCGTCGGCAGTAGCTCCAGGGCAGCCTGCTCCAACGTGGAGTCGGCCGCGCCATGAGCTAAAAGCGCGCCCATGATGTCGGAGTCGGTGGTCGCATTCCCGTGCCGGCGCGTGTCGACCAGCCCCAAATCGCGGGCCTTCTTCACCAGCTCGCTGGTGTTCACCAGGTTGCCGTTGTGCCCGAGGGCCACGCCCGTGCCCGCCGCGGTGTTGCGGAACACCGGCTGGGCGTTTTCCCACGTGGTGGAGCCGGTCGTGGAGTAGCGGCAGTGCCCGATTGCGACGTGGCCCTGCATCGCCGCGAGCGTCTGCTCCTCGAATACCTGGCTGACCAGGCCGAGGTCCTTGAACACCAGCACCTGGGAGCCGTCGGCGACGGCGATGCCGGCCGCCTCCTGCCCGCGGTGCTGCAGGGCGTAGAGGCCGTAATAGGTAAGTTTGGCGACTTCCTCGCCGGGCGCCCAGACGCCGAATACGCCGCATTCCTCGCGGGGTGGATTGTCAGGGCCGTCGGTGTGCGGGCCGGTCACGGTATGGCTGCTCCCAGAGGGGTCGGTGACATGGCCGAGTCTACGGTCATCACGGTCAAGTCACGAAAGGCGCGGCGTGGTGTCGTGACCGATTCAACAGAATTTCCGGCGCATCCATTTCACGGGATCGCGACGAGTGGCAGATGTGCCGCGATGTCACCGGCACGCGAGCCGGACAGCTGCAGCGCGCCCGATCCGGCAGCCTCTGCCGCCGAAACCAGGCCGGTGACCAACAACAACCACGTTCTGGCGTCCGTTTCGACGACGTTGGGCGGAGTGCCGCGGCGATGCTGCGGCCCGGCGATGCACTGCACGGCGACGAAGGGCGGAATCCTGAGTTCGACCGTGGCGCCGGGGGCCGACGCAGCCAGCGTGCGGGCCGTCAGCCGGACCGCCGCCGCGAGCTGCTCACGCCCGGGTTGCGGAAGCGAGCCGTCGCGCAGCCAGTCGGCGACGGCCAGCACCGCGGCGCGGGTCTGCGCAGGATCGACGGGTCGACGGCCGGGCACGCCGCGCGATCCTACGGGGTTCGGCGGGCGAACCGCCGCGTCGTCAGCACGGCAATCGCGCCGGCCTCGTTGATCGCGAGATGGGCGAGCATCGGCGCGGCCAGGCTGCCCGACCGCTCGGCCAGCCAACCGAAGGCCCAGCCGGCTGCGCCGGTGACGACGACGGTGCCGGTCACCGATTCACCCGCCGCACGCGCATCGGGAATGTGTGACAACCCGAACACAACCGCCTGCACCAGCCGGCCGTTCCGGCGCCCGAACTCGTCGGCGGCCAGCGTCGCCAGCGCTCCCCGGTAGGCGGCCTCCTCGGACCACACCGTGCCGACCGGGATCTGCAGACAAAGCCAACGAGCCGGCCTCGTCGGCGCGCTGCGCTCGGCCATTCGGTTGCGCACCTGCGGGATCGCGGTGCTCCCCGCGACGCCCCCCGCGATGCCGAGCGCCGCGGCCGCACCGAGCCGCAACCCCGCCCACAGCGCGGGCGGCCGCAGACCCATCCGCGGTTTGACGGCGGCCACCAGGCCAGCAGCCAGCGCGGCCTGTAGCAGCGGATCGCGTCGCGGCACCGCACGCCAGGCAAGCAGCGCCGCCGCCAGTGCGAATGTTCGAAGACCGCGAAACCTGTTGTCTCGCATCAGAATTCGGGACCGTCCGCGGCTTCCGCTTTCTCCAGCGCACGCCGGATGCGTTCGGTGTCGGCGGAGGTCCATCCCTCCGGCGGGGCGACCGCGGCCCAGCCGTCCAGCACGGTGTTGCCGTAGTTGTGGCCGTGGCCCGCCGGCATGCCGGCCGCGTTGGTCATGTCGAACCCCACTTGCCAGAACGTGATGATCGGGTACCACCGCATCGTCGCGGTGCGGTGGTAGCCAGGTGGTTCACGCAGCCAGTCCGGCCGGTCGAACAGCAGATCGGGCGACCACCACACGATCGGGTCTGAGGCGTGCTGCAGGAACAACACCCGCGTGCCCCGCCACGGCGGTGCGGCAACCTGGGCCACGTCGTAGCCCTGCGAGAACCTCACCGTGCGTCCGTTGTCGTAGCGCGGCTGGACCTCCGGAGTGCCGGGGTCGCGGCGCACGGTCAGCGCATGCCACAGCGGGCTCGCGTTGGGCGGCCCGACCCACAGCACCGACGAGAAACCCATCTGCTCGATGTCGGGCAGGAACCCGAAGGCGGCTTGTCCGGCCATCGAGCCGAGACTTTCGCCGTAGAGCGCCAACTTGGGCCGCCGGTCTGGCGGCTGCTGCGCCCAGAGCCCGTGCACCGCGTCGATCAGATGCTTGCCGGAGTTCATCGACGTCTGCCGGTCGGCCAGGAACGAAATCCAGCTCGGTAGATACGAATACTGCAGCGCGACGATCGCCGTATCGCCGTCGTAGATGGACTCGATCGCGCGTGCGGCGATCGGATCGACCCAACCGGTGCCGGTCGTGGGGACGATCACCAGCAGCTTGCGGTCGAACGCACCGGTGCGGCGCAGCTCGGACAGGATCACGTTCACCCGCTGGTCTTCGGTGTCGGCGGTGGCGAGTCCGGCGTAGACCCGAATGGGCTCTTTGGCGGGGCGGCCGTTGAGCTCGGTCAGCTCGTCGGCGTGCGGACCGGTGGCCACGAAGTTACGGCCCTGATAGCCGAGCGTGTCCCAGTCGGCGAAAGAGCTTGGGCTGCCTGATCTTTCCGGTTGGGTCGGCTGGACGACGCCTTCTTTGGTGCTGAGGTTCTGCGGCTGAAAGATCGCGCTCGCCCCGGCGATGAACCCGCGGAACAGGACACCGTTGACCAGGGTGACGACGACCGCGACGACGATTGCGGTGCCGATGAACAGCGCGACCTCGTCGTTGACGCGCCACCGCCGAATGAAGTAGCGGGCCAAGGTTTTCACGGTGTCCAGCAGTACCCGCGACACCCCGACGAGCACGCCGCCGACGACCAGCGCGATCAGCAGCGTGCGCAGATATCCCACCGTCGAGGGGCCCTCGATGTCCATGAGCTCGGATACCTGCCGTTGCCAGGCCGCCGCGGGAATGACCATCAGCACGCTGGCCGACGCGGA
The DNA here is from genome assembly GCF_059812765.1 of Mycobacterium sp. NGS39. Classification (NCBI taxonomy): domain Bacteria; kingdom Bacillati; phylum Actinomycetota; class Actinomycetes; order Mycobacteriales; family Mycobacteriaceae; genus Mycobacterium; species Mycobacterium sp. NGS39. Next base: position 135,118 of record NZ_JCALDH010000010.1, read on the forward strand.
CAACGCCACCGTGGCTGTCTTCAGCCCGTACAGCACGCGCGGGCTCGGCGGCCACCAGTCGCGCCGTCGTATGAAGGGCCGCAACAGTTTTGCCAGCACCACTCCGAGGCCGTAGCCGATGCCGGCGTTGATGCCGCCGATCAAGCCTTGGAACAGCCAGTCCCGCGGAAGCAGCGACGGCGTCAGTGACAGACAGAAGAACAGCGCGCCCACCGCGACACCGACGAACTCGAGCCGCACCAATCCCCACGCCCACACCAGCAGTGGATGGCGTTGGCGGGTCTGCTCGACGTCGGTGCCCGGCGCTGCCGTGCCGGACTCTGTGTCGGTGGCGATCTGTGCGGCGGTCTTCACCGAAAGTCCGTCTACCCGAACAACTCCGGCAACACCCGCTCGGAGGTGGTGAACAGTTCCTCGAGAGACACCGCAAACAGGCCCCGCACCTCCACCGCCGCACTGCGCCGATCCACGACGCCGATGCGGGTGGCCGGCAGGCCGTGCGTCTGGCACAGCGCCTGCAACTGGTCTACCTGTGTCTGCGGCACCGCGACGAGCACTCGGCCGGCCGATTCGGAGAACAGCGCGACGAAGGGATCGTTACCGTCGGAAAGCTCTATGCGGCAACCCGTTTCACCGCCCAGCGCCGACTCGACGACCGCCTGGATCAGGCCGCCTTCGGACAGGTCGTGCGCCGCGGACACCAGCCCGTCGCGTGAGGCGGCGGACAGCACGTCGGCCAGCGCGCGCTCGCGCTGCAGGTCGACGGCGGGAGGTCGCCCGCCCAAATGGTCGGCGGTCACCTGGGCCCACACCGATCCGTCGAACTCGTCGCGGGTCTCGCCCAGCAGGAACAGAACCTCATCGGCTCGGGTGCCGAAAGCCGTCGGAATGCGCCGTGATACGTCGTCGAGCACGCCGAGCACACCGACCACTGGAGTCGGAAGGATCGGCGTGGCGCCGGTCTGGTTGTAGAAGCTGACATTGCCGCCGGTCACCGGGATGCCCAGCTCGGCGCAGCCGTCGGCCAGGCCGCGAACCGCCTGCGCGAACTGCCACATCGCACCGGGGTCTTCGGGCGAGCCGAAGTTCAGGCAGTTGGTGACGGCCACCGGGGTGGCCCCGGTGACGGCGACGTTGCGGTAAGCCTCCGCAAGTGCAAGTTGGGCGCCGGCGTACGGGTCGAGTTGGGTGTAGCGGCCATTGGCATCGGTGGACACCGCGATGCCACGGCCGGTCCGTTCGTCGATACGCAGCACACCGGCGTCGGCGCGCACTGCCAGCACGGTGTTGCCGCGCACGTAGCGGTCGTACTGTTCGGTGATGAACGCGCGGCTGCACAAGTGCGGACTGCCAAGCAGCGCAAGCAAAGTCGCGCGCAATTCCTCGCCGGTCGCCGGCCTTGGCAGGCGGGCCGAGGTGTCGGCGTTCAGCGCGTCCTGGCTGTCGGGCCGCGCGACGGGACGCTGATACACCGGGCCCTCGTGAGCGACCGTGCGGGGCGGCACGTCGACGACCGTCTCGCCGTGCCAGGTGATGTGCAGCCGGTCGCCGTCGGTGACTTCCCCGATCACCGTGGCGGGCACCTCCCACTTGCGGCAGACCGCCAGAAATGCGTCGACGTTGTCTGGCTCGACCACCGCACACATTCGCTCCTGCGATTCACTGGCCAGCACCTCGGCGGGTGTCATGTTCGCGGTCCGCAGCGGCACCTTGTCCAGTTCAATCGCCATGCCTTGTCCGCCGGCAGACGCCAATTCCGATGTGGCGCAAGACAACCCAGCGCCCCCGAGGTCCTGGATGCCCACCACCAAATCGGCGGCGTACAGCTCCAGGCAGCACTCGATGAGCACCTTTTCCATGAACGGGTCACCCACCTGCACGCTGGGCAGCTTCTTTCTGCCCGTACCGCTTTCGTCACCGGAGAACGTGTCGGACGCCAGCACGCTCACCCCGCCGATGCCGTCCAGCCCGGTGCGGGCGCCGAAAAGGATGATCTTGTTGCCAGTGCCGGACGCAAAGGCCAGGTGCAGGTCCTCCTTGCGCAGGGCGCCCACGCACAACGCATTCACCAGAGGGTTGCCGGCATACGACGCGTCGAACACCGTCTCGCCGCCGATGTTCGGCAGGCCCAGCGAATTTCCGTAGCCGCCGATGCCGCGGACCACCCCGTCGACCACGCGGCGGGTGTCCGGCGCGTCGGCGGCGCCGAAGCGCAGCTGGTCCATCACCGCCACCGGCCGCGCGCCCATCGCCATGATGTCGCGCACGATGCCGCCCACGCCGGTCGCCGCGCCCTGGTACGGCTCCACGTAGCTCGGGTGGTTGTGCGACTCGACCTTGAATGTCACCGCCCAACCGTCGCCGATGTCGACCACACCGGCGTTCTCGCCGATGCCCGCCAGCATCGCCTTACGCATCTCGTCGGTGGTGGTCTCGCCGAAGTAGCGCAGGTGGACCTTCGACGACTTGTAGGAGCAGTGCTCGCTCCACATCACCGAGTACATTGCCAGCTCGGCGTCGGTGGGCCGGCGGCCGAGGATGTCCCGGATGCGGGCGTACTCGTCGTCCTTCAGGCCCAGCTCACGGTACGGCTGGGGCAGGTCCGGCGTGGCCGCCGCGTGCTCCACGGTGTCCAGCGTGGCCGTCGTCTGCGGTGAGCCGCTTGCGCGAAGAGCATGTCCAGCCGTCACCCCGACAGCTTAAGTTCTCGGGCCGACGCGGACCCGCCGGCCACGCGCCGGCCGCCGAGCTAGCTGCTGCCCGCCACGCAGAATGCGTTGCCCTCCGGGTCTGCCAGCACCACCCAGCGGAAGTTCTCCCCGATCGAGTGCCGGCCCGTCTCGGAGGCGCCCGCCGCGGTGAGGCGCTGCACTTCGGCGTCGACGTCGGCGGCGGAGAAGTCCAGGTGCACGCGGTTCTTACCGGGAGTGGGGTCGGGGACTTTCTGGAAGCCGAGCCGTGGGCCTTCTGAGCGGATGACGACGGTGAACTCGCCGGGAATCAGCTCTTGGGTCTTGCCGTCGAACTGCTCGGCCCACCACGCCGCGAGCGTCGCAGGATCGGAGCAGTCGAAGGTGACCATCTCGACGTTGAGTGCCATCGCTTCAATTTATCGACTCATTCGGGTGACAGAAAGGCCTGCAGGGCGGCCGAATAAGCCGCCACGTCGTCGGCACCCATCAGCTCCCGGGCGGAGTGCATGGCCAGCTGGGGGGCGCCGACGTCCACGGTCGGGATCCCGGTGCGCGCCGAGGTCATCGGCCCGATCGTGGACCCGCATGGCAGATCGGCGCGGTGCTCGTAGCGCTGCAACGGCACCCCCGCCTGCTCGCAGGCCAACGCGAACACCGAGGCCGATCGTCCGTCGGTGGCATAGCGCAGATTGGGTTGCACCTTGAGCACCGGGCCCGCGTTCACATCGATCAGGTGCGCGGGCTCGTGGCGGTCCGGATAGTTCGGGTGCGTGGCGTGGGCCATGTCACCCGAGGCCACTACCGAACCCGGCAGGCGCCGTAGGTAGTCTTCGCGAGTTCCGCCCTGCGCCAACACAATTCGCTCCAGCACGGTGGTCAGCAGGTTGGATTGGGCGCCGTGGTCGGAGGTCGAGCCCACCTCCTCGTGGTCGAACAGCGCCAGCACCGGCAGATACCTGTTCGGCTCGGCCGCCAAAAACGCCTCCACGCCCGCGTAGCAGGTGGTCTGGTTGTCCAGCCGCGGCGCGCTGACCAGATCGCGTTCGGCCCCGATCAATTGGGACGGCTGCACGTCGTGGGTCATCAGGTCGGCCCCGAGCACGTCGTCAACCTCCACGCCGGCCCGCTCGGCCACATACGCCAGAAAAGAGCGGCCGCCACTGCTGACACCCCACACCGCGTTCACGTGCCGCTGCGGGTCCAGCTTTACGCTCTTGCGGTCCTCTGCGAGGTGAATCGCCAACTGCGGCACCCGAAGTAGCGGCTCGTCGACGCACACCAGCAGCTCACGTACCGAACTGGCGTCGCGCACGACCAACCGGCCGCTGATCCCCAGGTCCCGGTCCAGCCACGAGTTCAGCCACGCACCCCCGTACGGTTGCAGCGCAACCACCTGCCAGCCGCTGACGAACCGGTCGGGGTGTTGCTTCACCCGCAGATTAGGGCTGTCGGTGTGGCCGCCGACGATCCGGAACCCACGCCCCGCACCGTCGGCCGCATTCCAGGCGACCAACGAGCCCGCGCGCACCGTGAAGTAGCGTCCGTTGCCGGGCCACCGATCGGTCTCCGCGAGTTCGGTGTAGCCGGCGGCGCTCAGCCGCTGCGCGACGGTGGCGCAGACGTGGTACGGCGACGGCGACGCGTCGATGAACTCACACAGTCCCATCGCACTGGCTCGCGACATGTTGTCCATCTTCGCTGCCGTCGCGCGCCGGGATCGGACTAGGGTCGTTTCGTGCCCCCGGCTCTGCCGCAACCCGTCCTTGCGCCGCTGACCCCGTCGGCGATCTTTCTGGTCGCGACCGTCAACGCGGGCGGTGAGGCCACCGTGCACGACGCGCTGCCAGAGATTTCCGGACTGGTACGCGCGATCGGTTTCCGCGACCCCACCAAGAATCTGTCGGTGGTGGCGTCGATCGGTTCGGACGCGTGGGACCGGTTGTTCTCCGGTCCGCGTCCGGCGGAGCTGCATCCGTTCGTCGAGCTGCGCGGGCCCCGCCATGTCGCCCCGGCGACGCCCGGGGATCTGCTGTTCCACATTGGCGCGGAGAGCATGGATTTCTGTTTCGAACTGGCGGCCAAGATCGTCGACGCGATGGGTGAGGCGATCACCGTCGTCGACGAGGTGCACGGTTTCCGCTTCTTCGACAACCGCGATCTGCTTGGCTTCGTCGACGGCACCGAGAACCCCGACGGCCCGCTGGCCGAGGCTGCCGTGTTCGTCGGCGACGAGGACCCCGACTTCGCCGGCGGCAGCTACGTGATCGTGCAGCGTTACCTGCACGACATGGCGGCGTGGAAGGCCCTGACCGTCGACGAGCAGGAACGCGTGATCGGCCGGACCAAGCTCGACGACATCGAGCTCGACGACGACGAGAAGCCCGCCGACTCGCACGTCGCACTGAACGTGATCACGGACGACGACGGTCGCGAGCGCAAGATCGTCCGGCACAACATGCCGTTCGGGGAGATCGGAAAGCCGGAATTCGGAACGTATTTCATCGGCTATGCGGCCACACCGGACGTCACCGAGCAGATGCTGCGCAACATGTTCTTCGGCGATCCGCCCGGCAACACCGACCGGATCCTCGACTTCTCCACCGCGGTCACCGGCGGCCTGTTCTTCAGCCCGGTACTCGACTTCCTCAACGACCCGCCGCCGCTGCCCGCGGCCACCGCCGCGAGCTGTGACGGGTCACTGGTAATCGGCAGCCTGAAAGGAATCAGCGGATGAACAACCTGTATCGGGAACTGGCTCCGATCACCGAATTGGCTTGGGCTGAAATCGAATTGGAGGCTAGCCGGACGTTCAAGCGGCACATCGCCGGCCGGCGCGTGGTCGACGTCAGCGAGCCTGGCGGGCCGGTGCGGGCGGCCATCAGCACCGGCCATCTGCTCGACGTCGCGCCGCCCAGCGAGGGTGTGGTGGCACATCTGCGGGAAAGCAAACCTCTTGTGCGCCTGCGGGTTCCGTTCACGCTGCGCCGCTCCGACATCGACGACGTGGAGCGCGGCTCGCAAGACTCGGACTGGGATCCGGTCAAGGACGCCGCGAAGAAGCTGGCGTTCGTCGAGGACCGGGCGATCTTCGAGGGTTACCAGGCCGCCGGCATCGCCGGAATCCGCCGTACCACCTCCAACCAGGTGCTGACCCTGCCCGAGGACGCCCGCCAGATTCCCGACGTGATCAGCCAAGCGCTGTCGGAATTGCGGCTCGCCGGCGTCGACGGACCGTACGCGCTGCTGTTGTCGGCCGACGCCTACACCGCGGTCAGCGAGACCACCGAGCACGGCTATCCGATCCTCGAGCACCTCAACAGAATCGTGCGCGGCGACATCATCTGGGCCCCGGCCATCGACGGGGCCTTCGTGCTGACCACCCGCGGCGGCGATTTCGACCTGCAGCTTGGCACTGACGTGTCGATCGGTTACACCAGCCACGACGCCGACACCGTGCAGTTGTATCTGGAAGAGACGTTGACGTTCTTGGTCTACACCGCCGAGGCCTCGGTCGCGCTGACACCCCAGTAGCCCCCATGCTCCCCGCGCCCCCCGTGCCCCGCGAGCGGGCGTGTCTGCACGCCGACACGCCGGTGCTAGCCGTGCACCAGCGCACGCTCGCGCCCGGGGGCTACGCCGCCAGAACCGAGTCCAGCGCCGAATGAAACAGCCCCAGACCGTGATCGGAGGGGCCGGTCAGCGGCTCGGTGGCGTGCTCGGGATGCGGCATCAGCCCGACGACGCGGCGGTTGGCCGAACAGATGCCCGCGATGTCGCGCATCGAGCCGTTCGGGTTGTCGCGGTAGCGAAACACGACCCGGTCCTCGGCCTCGAGCTTGTCCAGCACCGCCTCGCTGGCCACGTAGCGGCCCTCGCCGGACTTCAGCGGCACCAGCAGTTCCGCACCCGGCTCGTAGCGCGACGTCCACGTCGTCGCCGTCGACACCACCTCGAGGCGCAGATCGCGGCAGACGAAGTGCAGTCCGGCGTTGCGGGTCAACGCCCCCGGCAACAGACCGGCTTCGCACAGCACCTGGAAACCGTTGCAAATCCCCAACACTGGCATGCCACGGCCGGCGGCTTCGATCACCGCGCCCATCACCGGCGCGAACCGCGCGATCGCCCCGGCACGTAGATAGTCGCCGTAGGAGAAGCCGCCCGGCACCACGACCGCGTCGACGCCCTTGAGGTCGGCGTCGGCATGCCACAGGCTGACCGCCTCCGCCCCGGCGAGCCGGGCTGCGCGGGCGGCGTCGACGTCGTCGAGAGTGCCGGGGAACGTGATGATGCCCACGCGTGCGGTCATGACGGCTCCCTGGTGACGGTCCAGTCCTCGATCACGGTGTTCGCCAGCAGGGACTCGGCGATCTCGGCGAGCGTGGAATCGTCGACGGTGTCGTCGACCTCCAGCTCAAACCGCTTGCCCTGCCGCACATCTGAGATGCCTGCATGGCCCAGCCGGTTCAACGCGCCGACGATCGCCTGCCCTTGCGGGTCGAGGATCTCCGCTTTGGGCATGACGTTGACCACCACCCGCGCCACGCGCTGCTCCTCGCTTCGTTTCGACTTTCGGCGACAACTCTACCGACGAGCGCGCCAGCTCACCGGCACGAGGCGATGTACGCGCCGCAGAGCGGAGCCACCAACGCGTCCAGTACCTGCTGGTCGGGGACCATCGGCCAGCTCACCGCCGGAGGTGACGACGCCCACATCGCCAACTCGACCACCGAACTGCTCTGCGGGTGCGACACCAGATACTGGTGCAGCACCATCGGTGCGGTGCCCGCGACGCTGAACACCGCGGCCAGCTTGCCCGGCTCTTCGAGCGTGATCGACGGCGACGCAAACGGCGCAGTGACCTGGCACGCATGCAGCGACGCGGTGGCTGCACGCACGACGTCGTCGGCAAGCTGGCCGCCGTACCAAGATTCGCCGCGCCAGTGCAGCACCTGCGCCTGAAGTTGCCACTGCCCAGGCGGATTCGCGACGGTCGCTTTGGCCGCGACCGCGAAACCCCTGGGGTCGTTGAACACCGGCGGGCTGGCGCACACCTCGTCGAAGTAGAACCGCGGACGCAGTTGCGGCACCGCGATACCCGCTAATTGGGGCCATGAGTAGCGGTTGAACAGCGGAATCGCGGCCGGGTCCACCCAGGCCGTCGCCGGAATGCGGTCGCAGTTCGGTGGGCAGGTGGTGGGTTCGGCACGGGCGAACGGCTGGCCGAACAAGCTGAAAGCTGCCGTCATCGCGGCCACACTCACGGCTGCCAGCACCCGGGTCACCGACCACCCCCTAAGCGGCCAGGATACCCAGCGGGCGGCGCGACGGCGCACAATCGGAAACATGCAACTGACGCATTTCGGTCACTCCTGTCTGCTTGCCACGTTTCGGAGCGACGGCGCCGAAACGACGCTGCTGTTCGACCCCGGCGTGTTCTCGCACGGGTTCGAGGGCATCACCGGCCTGTCGGCGATCCTCATCACGCACCAGCATCCGGATCACGTCGACACGTCTCGGCTTCCCGCGCTCATCGACGCCAACCCCGGCGCGGCGCTGTACGCCGATCCGCAGACCGCCGCGCAGCTCGGCGCGCCCTGGCAGCCGGTGAACGCTGGCGACGAGCTGACCGTCGGCGGCGTGCGGGTGCGCGGCGTCGGCGGAGTGCACGCGGTCATCCACCCGGAAATCCCACTGGTGAACAACATTTCGTTTCTTGTCGGCGATGCCGACCATCCGGCCCGGCTCATGCATCCGGGTGACGCGCTCTACATCCCGCGTGAGCCGGTCGACGTGCTCGCGCTGCCCGCCGCCGCTCCGTGGATGAAGATCTCCGAAGCTGTGGAGTACTTGCGTGCCGTAAACCCCAACAGCGCCATACCGATTCACCAGGGCATCGTCAACCCTGCGGCGTACGGCATCTACTATCAACGCTTCGCGGAGATGGGCAGCGCAGACTTCCGGGTGCTGGAACCGGAAAACGCGACGGAGTTCTAGGCGGCGTCGACGAGCGAGGGCCGGCCCGGGTGGTTCGGCCGCCAGTGGTAGACGCCCGGTGTGGCGCCGTGCATCAACGCCAGGTCGATCGCGTCGATCATGGCTAGCCGTGGTCCCGGACGATGCAATTGCTTCGCCGACACCGTAATCCGGACAATTCCGCCACGCCGCGCAGTCCGCTCGGCCGCGGTCACGACCGTGCGGCACCACCACGGCTCGGTGAGGAAGCCGGCTCTGATCCCGACGACGCGTGCACGTTCGGTCGTGCGACGCACCAGGTCGCTGACACCGGTCATGCTGGCTAGCACCCGAAAGCCGTTGCGCGGCAACACTTGTGCTGTGCCGATGCAAACCAGCCGGGTGGGGCGAATATCCTTGTGCCCAGACCCATTTGCTCCATGACACGATTGGCAGCAATCAGTCGCAGATTCGCTTCGTGAGCCGCCAATGCCGCGAACTCGGACAGCCGCCGCTTGGTTGCGCCGGCGTCATAGCCGTTCAGCACCACCGCGTCGCCCCGGCCGCGACGCAACCTCAGCCACTCGGCGGTCGCGCCGTCGTCGCAGAGCCGGTAGCCGGCCAACCGCGGGGCGACCAGGAATGACACCGGCACGCTGCGGGCGTCGAGCAGGTCGCAGAATTTTCGGACGTCTTCGACGTTGCGGTCGCGGACACCGGAGATCGACACGATGAGCTGTGCAGGCACGCGTCTAGCCTGGCGTCTCGAGGTGTCCACCCGGTGTCGTATACGCCGATCCCACGTTGCTAACCCTCGAACAGGATCCGTGCGATCCGCTCCGCGGTGGTCAGCGGATCGGTCGCAGCGACCTCGTCGGGCACCGCATGGTTGAGCCACAGCATCGCGAACCCGTGCACCAGCGACCACGCGGCAATCTCGGCGCCAGTGGGATCCGCCTTGGCATGGGCGTCGACCAGCGTCGCCACCCCGCGTGAGAGCTCCGCGCCGGCTGCCGCCTTGGCCGCCGACAACTCCGCGTCGGCCGGGTTCACCAGTGAGCGGTCGAACATCACCGCGTAGTGCCCTGGATGGTCTATCGCGAAGCCCACATAGGCCAGCGCCGCGTTGACGAACTGGCCGCGGGCCGCCGTCAGCGCCTCGCACAGCAGCCAAAAGCCTTCTGCCGCAAGGGCTGTGAACAGGCCGCGCCGATCCGCGAAGTGATGGGCCGGCGCGGCGTGCGAGACGCCCGCCTTGCGTGCCAGCTGCCGCAGCGAAACACCGTCGGCGCCTTGCTGCGCCACCAAACGGGCGGCCTCGGCCAGGATCACTGCCCGCAGATCGCCGTGGTGGTACTGCGGGCGCGTGGCGGCGCTCATCAGTGCATGGTAGCCGCCTAACTTGACACTGGCTAGATGGAGCGCCTACATTCGACGAATCTTGTCACTGTCTAGATCGGAGGCCCCTCGATGGCTCCCCTGCTGACGCTTCTCGTGGTCACGCTGACTGCCCGCTGCGCAGGCTGGCTCGGATGGGGCTACGCGGACGGCTGGCCGGCCGCCGCGGCCCTGGGTCTGGCGGCGATGTTCGCGGTGACCGGGGTCGCGCACTTCGTCAACCCACTGCGCGACGGGCTGATCGCGATCGTGCCGCCGCGGCTTCCGGCGCCAAGCCTGCTGGTCACGGTCACCGGTGCTCTGGAGCTGCTCGGCGCAGTGGCCCTGCTCCTTCCACAGACCCGGGTCGCGGCCGCCGTCTGCCTCGCGGTGCTGCTGGTCGCAATGTTTCCGGCCAACGTGTACGCCGCCGGGGCCAAGCGGTCAGAGCACGCTCCCAACACCCCGCTGGTTCCGCGCACGCTGATGCAGGGGCTATTCCTCGCCGGCGCGGTGCTGGTCGCGGTCGGGTGACCAGGCTCCTGCCGTGGCCAACACCCACGCGTACTGGAACGCGACTTCCTTCCACCGCTCGTAGCGCCCGCTGATGCCGCCGTGCCCGGCGCTCATCTCGGTCTTCAGCAACACCGGTCTGTCGTCTGTCTTGGTATGCCGCAGGGCCGCAACCCATTTCGCAGGCTCGACGTAGTACACCCGCGTGTCGTGCAGCGACGTCATCGCGAGGATGTGGGGGTAGTCGATAGCCGCCACGTTCTCATACGGCGAATACGACTTCATGTAGAAGTACACGTCCTTGTCGCGCAACGGATTTCCCCACTCGTCCCATTCCGTCACGGTCAGCGGCAGCAGCGGGTTCAATATCGTGGTGAGCGGGTCGACGAACGGCACCTGCGCGAGAATTCCCGCGAACAGCCCTGGTGCCAGATTCGCCACCGCGCCCATCAAGAGTCCTCCGGCGCTGCCGCCCATCGCCACCAGGTTCTGCGCCTCGGTAACCCCGGTGTCGACGAGATGGTTTGCGGAGCTGACGAAGTCGGTGAATGTGTTCTTCTTCTTGAGCAGCTTTCCGTTCTCGTACCACAGCCGGCCCATCTCACCGCCCCCACGCACATGGGCGACGACGAAAACCATGCCGCGGTCCAGCAGTGACAGCCGGGCGATCGAGAACCTGGGGTCCTCACACAACTCGTAGGCGCCGTAACCGTAGATCAGTGCAGGCGCCGGCAACGTCGCGTGACGGCGGTGGATGATCGACAGGGGCACCCGCGCGCCGTCGGAGGCCACGGCCCAGTCGCGGCGTTCGACGTAGTCGTCACGGCGGTAGTCGCCCAGCACCGGCTGTTCGCGCAGTAGCGTCAGTTCGCCGGTGGCCAATTCGAGGTCGTACACCCGCACCGGGGTGATGAACGACGTCGCGCCGATGCGCATCATCGGCGAATCCCAATTCGGGTTCGCGCCCAGACCGGCCGACGTCAACGCGGAATCGAACGAAATCTCCTCCGGTTCACCGTGATTACCGTCCTCGTCCACCGGCCACACTTGGATGCGCGGCAGCGCCTCACGCCGGTAGCTGACTACGAAGTGCCGGGCGAATGCGTCGACGCCGTCGATCCGTACGTCGTCTCGGTGACCGATCAGCGTGCGTTGCGCCGACGGGTCGGACACCGGCGCCTCCACCAACGTGAAGTTCACCGCACCGTCGTTGTGCACGATCAGGAACGTGTCCCGCCCGCCGAACACGACATGATCCAGCGAGTACTCCACCCCTTCCCGGCGCGGCAGCACGACCGTGAACGCAGCCTGCGGGTCCGTCGCGTCGGCGTAGCGGATCTCCGACGTGATGGCAGATCCAGCGGCGATCAGGATGTAGGCGTCGCTGCGCGTGCGTCCGACCGCCAGCCAGAACCGCTCGTCGGGCTCGTGGTACACCTGCTCGGCGGGCTGTCCCGAGCCCAGCCCGTAGCGCCACACGGTGTCGGGGCGCCACGCCTCGTCGACGGTGGTGTAGTAGACGGTGCGGCTGTCGGCGGCCCAGGTGACCCCCGCGCCAATCCCGGCGATCTCGTCCGGGTAGCGCTCTGAAGTACGTAAGTCCTTGAACCGCAACGTGTATCGCTCGTCGCCAACTACATCAACGGAGTAAGCGAGGATGTGTCCGTCTTTGCTGACGCTGCACGCACCGAGCGCAAAGAACGTGTGGCCCTCGGCTTCCTCGTTCTCGTCGAGCAGCACCTGCTCGCCGGGGACCTCGGTGTGCTCGTCGAATTTCGGCGGCGACCAGTCTGCGGAATCGACCACGGGGCAGCGGCATTGCACCGCGTACTGCTTTCCTTCAAAGCTTCGGCCGTAGTACCACCACCCCCCGCGCCGCGTCGGTACCGACAGATCCGTCTCCTTGGTGCGCGACTTGATCTCGTCGAAGATCTGCTGTCGCAGCGGCGCAAGGTGCTCGGTCAGCTTCTCCGTGTAGTCGTTCTCGGCAGTCAGATGGTCGATGACCTCAGGGCTGGATTTGTCGCGCAGCCACTCGTACGGGTCGACGAACACGTCGCCGTGGTGCTCGCGTACATGGTCGACGCGCTTGGCCCGCGGCGGCACCGGACGCGTCATGCCGGTCCGATCCAGTCGTCGAACCGCAGACCCGAAATGCGTTCGTAGGCTTCGATGTAACGATCTCGGGTGGCGTCGACAATCTCAGGCGGCAAAGGCGGAGGTGGCTCACCGCTGTCGCGGTCCCAGCCGGACTCTGGGCCCGTCAGCCAGTTGCGGACGAACTGCTTGTCGAAGCTGTGCTGCCGTACCCCGGGCCGGTAATCGTCAGCCGGCCAGTACCGCGACGAGTCGGGCGTGAACACCTCATCGGCGAGCACCAGCGCGTCGTGCTCGTCGACGCCGAATTCGAATTTGGTGTCCGCGATGATGATTCCGCGCTGCAGCGCATGCTCGGCGGCTTGTTGGTAGATCCGCAACGTCAGGTCGCGAAGCGCAGCGGCGCGGTCGGCGCCCACCAGCGTGACGACGTCGTCGTACGTGATGTTCTCGTCGTGCAGTCCCAATTCAGCTTTCGTCGCCGGCGTGAACAGCGGCTCGTCGAAGCGGCTGGCTTCCACCAGACCTGGCGGAAGCTCGATGCCGCACAGGGTGCCGGTCTTCTCGTAGTCCAGCAGGCCCGATCCGGTCAGGTAACCGCGCGCCACGCATTCGACCGGCAGCATGGTCAAGCGGCGCACCAGCAGCGCGCGGCCGAGCACGTCGCCCGGTATGCGTGGATCGTCCGGCGGCCCGGCGAGATGGTTGGGCGCGTCGACCAAGCCGAAGAAGAACACGCTCATCGCGGTGAGGATGCGGCCTTTGTCCGGGATCGCCGACTGCAGCACATAGTCGAAGGCGGAGATCCGGTCGGTGGCGACGAACAGCAGGTGCTCGTCGTCGACCTCGTACAGTTCGCGTACCTTGCCGCTGGCCAGATGACGGTAGTCGCTCAGTTCGGGACGCACCACCGCGTCAGCCTAGACGCCGACGTCCTGTGCTGGGATCGTGGCCATGAGTAGCCGTCATCTGCCTTATGCCAGCAGACCCGCCCGCACGGCCGTCCAGATCGTCAGTGACATCGTCGCGGTGGGATGGACGGCGCTGTGGGTGTGGATCGCGATGGCCGTGCACGCCGCGATAGCGGAGATCGCCAAGGCCGGCCAGCGCGTGGAAACCGGCGCCAGCGGAGTGGCCAGCAATCTCGAGTCCGCTGGCCACAGCGCAGGCAGGGTGCCGTGGATCGGCCAGGCGCTCAGCAAGCCGCTCAGCGCTGCGGGCGATGCGGCCCATGACATCGCCGGCGCGGGCCACAGTCTGGACACCACGGCCAGCTGGTTGGCGGTGCTGCTGGCCGTGGCGGTGGCTGCACCGCCGTTCTTGGCGGTCGTGACGCCCTGGCTGCTGCTGCGACTGCGGTTCTTCCTGCGCAAGCGCCGGCTGATCGAGCTTGCCGCCACCCCGGCCGGCGAGCAACTGCTCGCGTTGCGCGCGCTGGCCAATCGGCCGCTGCGACGGTTGGCGGCCGTCAGCGCGGACCCGGTGGGCGCGTGGCGCCGCGAAGACCCACTGGCAATCCGCGGGCTGGCTGCCCTGGAGCTACGAGCGGCCGGCGTAGGCGTTATCGAGAGCGACGGTTGGCAGAGGAATTTCGAGTAGACACCCGTCGAACGTCGCTTTCGGCAAGGTCAAGCGGTCAGTACGACACCGCGAGCACGACGACGTCGACCGCGAGCAGCACCAACGCCAACACCGGCACCACGACGCCCCAGGCGCGCTTGGCCGTGAAGAACGACGCGACGATCGTCGCCGCCGCAACCACGGGCGCGCCGTAGAACAGCACGCCGAACACCGCGGAGCCGGGGCCCTCGCAGGTCTGCCCCGTGCAACCGGCGGTGCTGATCACTCCGGCGATGCCGACGATCACCGCGACGATCGCCACCGGCACGGTCGCCAGCGCGAGCACCCAGTTGACCAGTACTTTCGCCCGGCCGCTGCGGTGCTCGCCGGCGGTCGCAGGGTCGGCAGTTGCGACGTTCCTTTGCACATCTCGGTCAGCCATGCCCGCCGGGTACCCGCGACGGGTGGTCGCTGACACCCCACCTGATGATCAGTGCCGCCAAGCATGCGCCGCAGCCGCTGCCGCTGCGCACGTCACCAGCGTCCAGGCAGCCAACGCGATCCAGAAGACCACCCACGAGATCGTCAGGAACGGTCGCCAGCCGGTTTCGACGCACATCGCGAATGTGGCGCCCGAGTACATCCCGAGCGGAAACACCGTGGCCCACCACGCACCGGTGACTGCGAAGCGAAAATGCCGGACGGTCAGGTAGACCAGCGGCGCCAACCACAGCGAGGCCAGCACCCACGTCACGACGGTCACCGAACGGATCGTGCCCAGCAACGCGTCACCGGTCCCGATCACCAGCGTCGCCCGGTGCAATCGGTCACCGGCAAGCGTCGCGATCGCCAAACCGCCCATCAAAATCCAGCAGTCCGGCCGCCAGATGTCGTCAGTGGGTGCCGTCGCGGCGCGCCACAGGATCAGCCAAGTCATCAGTCCGTAGATGGCGATGGCCGTCACCCATGCCGCCAACCCGACTGCGAACGCCACACGTGAGCGGGTCAGTACCGCGATGTGTGCAGTCACGATTGAGAGCCCCGAGGTCGCAACGCTGGACAACTCCCATGCGCCGCGCGCGCGGTCGCGCAGGCCCGTCCATCGGTACGGCCACATGGTGTGAATCAGCAACGGCGCCAGCACAAGCCATGCCGACCATGCGAGCACAGCCAATACCCAAATCACCACGTGACGATCCTCGAACCGGGCGCCCACCACCGCGCACGCCGCGACGAACGTGAACAGCCGGACCGTCACGTCGGGATCGGACAGCATGAACGGAAACCGCTGGGCAGCAAAGCATTTGGCGGCGATCAGCAGCACCATGACCACCAGCGCGAGCACGGCGGCGCCGGCCAGCACGTCACTGATCACCTCGTAGTGGTGGTCGTGGGCCGAGACCGACACGATGCCGGTGGCCATCACGGCGGCGAAGACGTCAGGCGACAATCCGACGTCGGCGACGCGAAAACCCACGAAGCGCTAGAGAATTGCGCCGGGACTGTATTTCGCCGCTTCCGGGTAGTGGCTCACCAGCTCGTCGACGGCGGCCACCACAGCGTCGACCTGGTTTGCGGCGGCACCCACGAATGCGGTCCGGTCTTCCAGTGCAGCGTCGAGCGCCGCGCGATCCAGTGGCAGCCGCGGATCGGCGGCCAACCGGTCCAGCAGATCCGGCTCGGCGCCGCGCTCGCGCATCGCCAGCGCCACAGCTACCGCGTGCTCCTTGATCACCTCGTGTGCGGCTTCGCGACCCATCCCGGCACGCACAGCCGCCATCAGGATCCGGGTGGTCGCCAGGAACGGCAGATAACGGTTGAGCTCGCGTTCGACCACAGCGGGGTAGGCGCCGAACTCCTCGAGCACCGTCAGGAACGTCTCGATCTGCCCGTCGATCGCGAAAAACGCATCCGGCATCGCGACTCGGCGGACCACCGAGCAGAACACGTCGCCCTCGTTCCACTGCGCGCCGGCCAGTTCAGCGGCCATCGACGCATACCCCCGCAGCACCACCTGAAGCCCGTTGACGCGTTCGCAGCTGCGGGTGTTCATCTTGTGCGGCATCGCCGAGGAGCCCACCTGGCCGGGCGCAAATCCCTCCGTGACGAGTTCATGGCCGGCCATCAGCCGGATGGTGTGCGCCAGCGACGACGGTCCGGCGCCGAGCTGGACGAGCGCCGAGACGGCGTCGTGGTCCAACGAGCGCGGATACACCTGCCCTACGCTGGTGAAAACCTTTGTGAATCCCAGGAATTCGGCCACCCGGCGCTCCAGCTCGGCAACCTTGCCGCCGTCGCCACCGAACAGGTCCAGCATGTCCTGGCCGGTGCCCATCGGGCCTTTGATGCCTCGCAGCGGGTAACGGTCGATCAACTCCCGCACCCGTGTCAGCGCGATCAGCGTTTCTTCGGCGTCCGACGCGAAACGCTTGCCCAGCGTGGTCGCCTGGGCCGCGACGTTGTGGCTGCGGCCTGCCATCACCAGGTCGCGGTACTGGACGGCGCGCTCGGCCAGTCGGGCGGCCACCGCGACGCCGTGGGCGTGGACCAGTTCGAGGGACCGCCATATCTGGAGTTGTTCGACGTTCTCGGTGAGGTCGCGGCTGGTCATGCCCTTGTGGACGTGCTCGTGGCCGGCCAGCGCATTGAACTCCTCGATGCGGGCCTTGACGTCGTGGCGCAGCACCCGCTCCCGCTCGCGTATCGACGCCAAATCCACGGCATCGACCACGTTTTCGTAGTCCGACAAGCACGACGGCGCAACGTCGCCGATCTGAGCGCCCAATTCGATCTGGGCGCGCAGCACCGCGAGCCACAGCCGTCGCTCGGCGACGATCTTGGCCTCCGGCGACCAGATGGCCACCATCTCGTCGCTGGCGTAGCGCGCCGCCAGCACGTTCGGAATCGTCACAACGACACAGCTTACGGTCGTGGGGCAGGGTGATGGCATGTACTTCGTCGGCCTCGACCTCGCGTGGTCGCCAGCCAACCGATCCGGCATCGCGGTCCTCGACTCCAACGGCCGACTCAGACACCTCGACACAAAGGTCCACGACGCCGAAATCGCCGATGCCGTCGAACCTTTCGCCGGCGGCGAATGCGTCGTCGGCATCGACGCACCGCTGGTCGTGACCAACCCCACCGGGCAGCGGCCGGCGGAGCGCGCGCTGAACGCCGACTTCCGGCGGTTCGAGGCGGGCGCGCACCCGGCGAACACCACATTGCCGGTGTTCGCCTCAGGGATCCGCGGCGCCCGCCTCGCCGAGGCCCTCGGCCTGGACATCGATCCGCACTCGCGCGCACCGCGGCGCGCGCTCGAGGTCTATCCGCATCCGGCGACGATCGCGCTGTTCGGGCTGCCCAAGACACTGAAGTACAAGCGGCGCCGCGGCCGAACCGTCGCCGACCGCAAAACAGCGCTGTTGCGTCTGATGGCGCTCACCGAAGGGCTCCGCGACACCGCACCCACACTGCATGTCGCCGACGAGCCGTCCTGGCAGGCGCTGCGCGACGCGTTCACCGCGGCCACCAGGCCGTCACAGCTGGACAGGGCGGAGCACCCCGTCGACGCGGTCCTGTGCGCGTACGTCGCCCGATATGCGCACCACCGACCGAACGACGTCACCGTGTACGGCGACGTCGACACCGGCTACATCGTCACACCCACGCTGCGCGTCGGTGAATTCGCAAGCGAGCCACGCTCTTAACCCAGCGGGGCAAGCACGTCGATTACGTCGACCAGGGCGGCTTTGGCGGTGGCGCGCAGATTGCCGCCGTCGTCCACCAGCGCCGCCACCACGGCCCCGTCGACGGCATACATCAGCGCGTTCACCCGGTCCCCGCGCACTGTACGTCCGCAGCGTTCCAAGGCTTCGACGACGCCGGTGGTGCGCTGCTCGCGGATCCGGCGCTGGACGTCACGCAGCCACGGATGCCGTGCGCATGCGACGTACCGCTCGTAGCGCGAAATCAGCTCTTCGCTCATGTGGGCAGGCCCGTTGTCGTCGAGAAGCAGGTCGACGAGCACGTCAGCGGTGGCTTCTACACCGCGCCGGCGCCGCGGCAGGTCGGTGACCCGGGCACATAGCTTGGCGATCTCCTGGGCACCGACGTACTCGACGGCCTGAGTCAGCAGATCGTCGAGAGACGAGAAGTAGTAGGTCGTCGACGCCAGCGGCAAGCCAGCCCGGCGGGCCACTGCGCGATGACGGACTGCGTCGAAGCCGCCCTCGCACAGCAACTCGGCGGCAGCGCTCACCAGCGCGTGCCGCCGGCGCTCGCCCTTGGGGGTGACCGCAGCTGTCACAGCAGTTGATGCTGCCAGCCGCATAGCCGGTTATCTGCGGTTTCGGAAATACGTAATGGTGGCAGCAAAAGCCGTGAACTGCCGATGGCAAGATGTGCGGCATGCCTAGCCTGAGTCGCCGCGCGGTTCTGCGGCTCAGCGCCGGCGCCGCGGTGGGCGCGGCGGGTGCCGTCGCGTTCGGCACCGCGCTCGAGTCCAGACCGTCGACGGCCGTGCCGGACGTGGCCATGACCGGCGTCGGCGCGCCGCTTGCCCCGCCGCCGTCGGAGCCACCGCCCGCAGCCGCCGCGCCGACGATGGTCACCGGGTCGTTCGTCTCCGCCGCCCGCGGCGGCGTCTCGACCAATTGGGCGATAGCCCGCCCGCCCGGGCAAACCGCAGCGCTGCGGCCCGTGATCGCGTTGCACGGCAAAGGCGGTGACGCGGCCAGCGTGATGGCAGGCGGCGTCGAGCAGGGGCTGGCACAGGCGGTCGCTTCTGGTCTGCCGCCATTCGCGGTGGTCAGTGTCGACGGCGGCGGCAGCTACTGGCACAAGCGGGTCTCGGGTGAGGACTCCGGCGCAATGGTGCTCACGGAGCTGCTGCCATTGCTACAGACGCAGGGACTGGACACTTCGCGGGTCGGTTTTCTGGGCTGGTCGATGGGCGGCTACGGCGCATTGCTGCTGGGAGCGCGGCTCGGGGCGGCCCGTACCGCCGCGATCTGCGCGGTCAGTCCGGCGCTATGGACGACGCCCGGTGCCGCGGCACCAGGTGCGTTCGACAGCGCGGAGGACTGGTCGGCGAACACGGTGTTCGGCCTGCCCGCGCTCGCGTCGATTCCCATTCGCGTGGACTGCGGCACCAGCGATCCGTTCTATTCGGCCACCAAGCAGTTCATCGCCGAGCTGCCCAATCCGCCGGCGGGCGGCTTCTCGCCCGGCGGCCACGACGCGGGCTTTTGGAGTCAGCAGCTTCCCGGCGAACTGCGGTGGATGGCTCCACTCCTCACCGCTTGAGTTGAGGCTAGAGCTTGATCCGGCCCTCAGCGGCCGCCAATGCGATATCACTGCGAAAATGCCCGCCGGGCAAGCGAATTGACGCGATCTTCTGGTAGGCCGCTTCCCGTGCGGCGGCCAAGTCCGGGCCGGTGCCGACCACCGACAGCACCCGCCCGCCGGTGGAGATCAATGCGCCGTCGTCGCGACGGCCCGTGCCGGCGTGCAGCACGCCGTCCTGCTCGGCGCCGACGATCACGTCGCCCAGTCGCGGCCGGCCGGGATAGTTCTCCGCGGCCAGGACCACCGTCACCGCGGCACCGGGACGCCACTGGGGCGCGGGCTGCTCGGCCAGCCGGCCGGTTGCGGCCGCATACAACAGCTGACCCAGCGGGCTCTCGAGCAGGGCCAGCACCGCCTGCGTCTCCGGATCCCCGAAGCGGCAATTGAACTCGACCACTGCGGGGCCGGCGGAGGTGATCGCCAGCCCGGCATAGAGCACTCCGCTGAACGGGCAGCCGCGTCGTACCAGCTCGGCGGCCACCGGCGTGACGATCTCGGAGACGATCTGCCGCGTCAGGTCGTCGGGCAGCCACGGCAGCGGCGTGTAGGCACCCATGCCGCCGGTGTTCGGCCCAATATCGTTGTCGCCCACCCGTTTGAAGTCCTGCGCGGGCAACAGAGGCACGACGGTCTCGCCGTCGACGACGCACAGCATCGACACTTCGGGCCCGTCGAGGAAGGACTCGAGCAGCACCGGATGGCCGTCGTCGAGCAACCCGGCGGCATGCGCGCGAGCCGCGGCGCGGTCGGCGGTCACCACCACGCCTTTGCCCGCCGCTAGACCGTCGTCCTTGACCACCCAGGCTTTGTCTTCTGTGTGCTCGGGGCCGAACCGGTCCAGCGCGGCGTCCAGATGCGCTGGGTTGTCGACGATTTCGCTGCGCGCAGTGCGAACACCGGCTGCGGCCATCACGTCTTTGGCGAAGGCCTTGGACCCTTCGATCTGGGCGGCAGCGGCCGTCGGGCCGAAGCACGCAATGCCGGCGGCTCGCACCGCATCGGCGACGCCGAGCACCAGCGGCACCTCGGGGCCGATCACCACCAGGTCGGCGTTCGTGGCGGCGGCGAGCTTGGCGACGGCCTCGCCGGAGCTGACGTCGACGGCGTGTTGCTCGGCGACAGCTGCAATTCCCGCGTTGCCCGGGGCGGCGATCAGCGCGTCGACGCCGGGATCGCGGCGCAGGGCCATGACAAGTGCATGTTCGCGGGCACCGGAGCCGATCACAAGAACGCGCACAGCTGCCCACCCTAGTGGCTCAACCGCGTCCGTCGGACCATACACCTGGCGTCATGGTGTATGGTCGTTGTGACGCCGCTTACAAGGAGGTCTGCGATGAGCCGCTGTCCGTTCGGCCCCGGCTTCGACTTCACCGACCCGGACCTGCTCCTGCAGGGCATGCCGGTCGCGCAGTTCGCCGAACTGCGCAAGACCGCCCCGGTTTGGTGGAACGAGCAGCCGCCCGGCTCCACTGTCTTCGACGACGGCGGGTACTGGGTGATCAGTCGTCATGAGGACATCAAGGCGATCAGCAGGAACAACGACGCGTGGTCGACGCACGCCAAAGGCGCGGTGATGCGCTTCCCCGAAGGCATGACGCCCGAACAGCTCGAGCTCACCAAGGCGCTGCTGATCAACCACGACGCGCCGGCGCACACGCGGTTGCGCAAGCTCGTCTCACGGCTCTTCACGCCCAGGGCAGTCGCGGCGCTCGAAGACCAGCTCGCGAAGGCGGCTCACGAGATCGTCCGGTCCGCCGCGGAGAAATCGACCGGCAACTTCGTCGACGACATCGCGATGAAACTTCCGCTGCAGGCGATCGCGGACCTCATCGGCGTGCCGGAGGCCGACCGCGAGCGGTTGTTCGGATGGACCAACTCGATCATGAACACCGACGATCCGGATTTCGACGACGACCCGACGGCGGCTAACGCGGAGCTGATGGGCTACGCCTACACGATGGCTGAGGAGCGGCGGCGCTGCCCGGCCGACGACATCGTCACCCGGCTGATCCAGGCCGACATCGACGGCGACGTGCTCGACGACACCGAATTCGCATTCTTCGTGATCCTGCTCGCGGTCGCCGGCAACGAGACCACGCGGAACGCGATGACGCACGGCATGAACGCGTTCTTCGAAAACCCGGACCAGTGGGAGCTGTTCAAGCGGGAGCGCCCCGACACGGCCGTCGACGAGATCATCCGCTGGGCCACCCCGGTGCACTGCTTCCAGCGAACCGCCTTGGTAGACACCGAAGTCGGCGGCGTCACGATACGCAAGGGCCAGCGCGCCGGGCTGTTCTACAGCTCGGCCAACTTCGACGAGTCGGTGTTCGAGTCGCCGTTCCGGTTCGACATCATGCGAAATCCCAACCCGCACTTGTCGTTCGGCGGCAACGGCGCCCACTATTGCATCGGCGCGAACCTCGCGCGCATGGAGATCAAGCTGATCTTCAACGAAATCGCCGATATCATGCCCGACATTGCGAAAATCGGCGAACCTCAGCGGCTGCGGTCCGGATGGATCAACGGCGTCAAGGAATTGGCGGTCGCCTACCGGCCGTGACGAACCACGCGTGAAGTACTACATCAGCACCGGCTATCTCGACACCACCGAGATCGTCGAGATCGCCAAGGTCGCTGACGACCTCGGATACGACGGACTCGGAATCCCCGAGCACGTCGTCAATCTCGAAACTCTGACCACGCCGTACCCGTACACGAAGGACGGGCGACGACGGTGGGAGCCGTTCACCGACTGGCCCGACCCGTGGGTGCTGATCGGTTCGCTCGCCCAAGTCACGAAGCACCTGCACTTCGTCACCACCGTGTACGTGCCCGCTTTGCGCGATCCCTTCGTCGCCGCCAAGGCGATCGGCACGGCGGCGCTGTTGTCGGGCGGCCGCGTCGAGCTAGGCATCGGAGTGGGTTGGTGCGCTGAGGAATTCGAGCTTCTCGGTGCGGCGTTCGCCGATCGGGGCAAGCGCACCGAGGAGATGCTCGCGCTGATGCGGGCGTTGTGGTCGCCGGGCTGGACCGAGTTCGACGGCGAGTTCTACCACGTCCCACGGCTGGAGATGTCGCCCGCCGCGCCGCCCATCCCGGTCTGGGTCGGCGGACTGAGCGACATCGCGCTGCGCCGCGCCGCCCGCTACGACGGCTGGGTGGGCGATCTGGTCACCACCGAACGCGCCGTCTCGATAGCGCAGCAGCTGCGGCGGTACCGCACCGAAAACGGCCTGCCTTTGGACGATTTCGCGATTCTGGCTCCCCTGGTCGACGCGTTCTCACCCGACGACTACACGCGCGCTGAGCAGGGCGGGGTAACGCACATCTTGACGATGCCGTGGATGTTCTACACCGGGGCAGACGCCACGCTCGCCGAAAAGATCGACGGCATGAAGCGGTTTCGCCGAGACCAGGGGTTGGACCGTCAGCGGTAGTAGATGTCGAGCGTCTGCACCAAGCCGTTGTCGTTGAGTGTGAAGATGTCGACCGTATGCACGGTGGTGTCGTCGTTGAGAGGGCTGGTCCCTTCCAATTGCGCCACTTCGACGTTGCCCTGCTCGATGCTGCGCGCCAGCGTCATCCGCACCTGCCCGGCGAAGATCACGTCGGCGTGAAAGTCGGCGATCTCAGTGTGCCCGTGGTCGGTGCCCACCGGGTGAGTCAGTGTGGCGTCTTCGGCGAAAAGCGCTAGCAATGCGGACGTATCGGCGTTGTTGACGGCTTCGACGTACCGTTCGGCCACGCTCATGCGTCCTCCAGTCCCCGACGGCATGCCGCCTGCTGCGGCACGTGAACTACCCGCACCCAATGTAGCGGCAGACGTCGCGACGTAGAGCCATCGCTGCCTACTTGCGACCATACGTCACTATGCTCGACGTATGGTCGGTCGCGGCGAAGCTGGCGCCTGATGCGAACGCACGGCTGGTCCGGCTCCGCGCCCGCCAGCGACGAAGAGGCCGTCGCGCGCATCCTCGCCGCGGCCAGCAACGCGATCGACATTCACGGCGCCGACATCAGCATCGCCGACGTGGCCCGCACGCTCGGGGTGACCAGGCAAACGGTGTATCGCTACTTCCCCAGCACCGACGCGCTGCTGGCCGCGGCCGCCACCAATGCCGCGATGGGCTATCTCGACAGGCTGGCCACCCAGATCGCGGGCATCACCGATCCCGCCGAGGCCGCGGTCGAAGGCATTGCCACCACACTGGAATGGCTTCCGCACGACAAACACATCGGTCTTCTGCTGGGCCCCGACCGGGCGAGCGCATTCAGCGCTGACGTCACCTCCGACGTCGCGTTGGAGTTCGCTCGCACCATGCTCGGCCGGTTCGACGTGGATTGGGCCGGCGCCGGATTCACCGATGCCGAGCTCGACGAGCTGGCCGAGCATCTGCTGCGCATCATCCAGTCGTTCGTGATCGACCCCGGACGGCCGCCGCGCACCGGCGCGAACCTGCGCCGCTATCTGCGCCGCTGGGTGGCGCCGGCGCTCACCGCGAAAGACGCCTTGGACGCCTGACAGCAACGTTGGCCAACTGCCCCCATCGCGCGGGCAATGGCGGTTATATGGTGACTGGCCAGTCGAGGACGGGGGCGCCAATGAAGCGACTCAGCGGTTGGGACGCGATGCTGCTGTACAGCGAGACGCCCAACGTGCACATGCACACGATCAAGGCCGGCATCATCGACGTGTCCGGATTCGACGGCACGCCCGACATCGACACGTTCCGCGACATCCTCCGTCACCGCCTGCACAAGCTCGACCCGCTGCGATTCCAGCTCGTCGACATCCCGTTCAAGTTCCACCACCCAATGTGGCGGGAGCACGTCGACGTCGACCTCGACTACCACGTTCGGCCGCTGCGGCTGCCCAGCCCGGGCGGGCGTCGCGAGTTCGACGAGGCCGTCGGCGAGATCGCCAGCACGCCGCTGGACCGCAGCAAGCCACTGTGGGTGATGTATTTCGTCGACGGGCTCGCCGACGGCAACGTCGCGGTCGTCAACAAGGTGCACCACGCTCTGGCCGACGGCGTAGCCTCCGGCAATTTGATTGCCCGCGCGATGGACGTGTGGAACAGCCCCGACGACGAAGGCACGTACGAAACCGATCCTGCGCCAAGCCGGTCCGAGCTCATCAACGCTGCGTTCCGCGATCATCTCCGCCAGATCGGGCGCATCCCGGGAACCGTCAGGTACACCGCCGAGGGCGTCGGCCGGGTTCGTCGCAGCTCGCGCAAGATGTCCACGCTCACCCGGCCGTTCACTCCGCCACCGACATTCCTGAACCACGCCCTCACGCCCGAGCGCCGGTTCGCCACCGCCGCGCTTGCGCTCGACGACGTCAAGGAAACCCGTAAGGAGTTGGGCGTCACGATCAACGACGTGGTGCTGACGATCGCGACCGGAGCAGTGCGCAAACTGCTGCTGAAGTACGACGGCCACGCGCCCGGGCCGCTGCTGGTGTCGGTGCCGGTGAGCATCGACCCGGACCCGAACCGCATCTGGGGCAACAAGTTCACCACGCTGTCGGTCGCGGCGCCCACGCACATCAGCGATCCCGTGCAACGCGTCCACGAAGTGCACGCCGCTGCGCAGTCCGCCAAGGAGGCCCACCAGCTCATGGGGCCTGAACTGTTCGGGCGGTGGGCGGCCTACTTCCCGCCGGCTCCGGTCGAGCTGATGTCGCAGCGGCTGGCGCGCAGCGAAAAGCAAACGAAGCTGCTCAATTTCGCGGTGTCCAATGTTCCCGGTCCGCGTGAACGTGGCACGGTGGCGGGTGCGGTGGTGCGTGAAATCTATTCCGTCGGTCCACTGATCGCCGGCAGCGGGCTGAACATCACGGTCTGGAGCTATGCGGATCAGCTCAGCATCTCGGTGCTCACCGATGGCGCCACTGTCGACGATCCGCATGAGGTGACCGAAGCGATGGTCGACGACTTCTGCGAATTACGCCGCGGTGCAGGCCTTTCCGAGCAGCTCACCCCGCTTGCCAACGCGTTGTAGCTTCGCTCCGCGAGCGTGCGTTGTAGCTTCGCTCCGCGAGCGTGCGTTGTAGCTTCGCTTCGCGAGCGTGCGTGTCTGTACACCGACACGCCGTGTCGTGTGTGCAAGACCGCACGCTCGCCACCCCCGAACGTGCGCCGCGCCGTCACACCACAGTCAACGGCAGCGAGCGCCTCGGCTCGAACTCGAACGTGGCGCCGCGGCTGACCTTGGCCACCGACACCTCCCCGAACTCCGGTGCCGCCTCGCCGCGCCGGACGACGCGCGCTGACCACTCGGTGTCGGACCCGCTGAGCTCGACGTCGAGGTGCGGGTCGACCGCCCGGACAATCGCTTGCAGCGGTCGAAGTTCCGCCGGCGTGCACAACGCGATCCACGCCCCGTCGTCGTGGGCCGGCGACCTACGAACCCGCACGGTGTCGGCACTGAACTCCGCGTCGACGTACGCGGCGGGGTTGAACAGCGGGTGCAGTTCGAGGACGCGCAACACGGGCACGTTTAACGCGCGGTGGATACGTTCGGCGGCCACGCCCGCGATGCCGATCAGCTGCTTGGTGCAGATCTCCCGAGCCTGCTGTTCGTCGCGCGCACGTTTGCCTACCGCAAGCACGAACGACAGGTTCAGCAGATGCATTTGCAGGCAGACCTCGTCGGCCATGCGGACCAACGCCGAATGCGAGAACGCGCCGAAGTCGAGATCCGACACCAATGGCCCCGAGTAGTCCGCCTGCCCGTCGTCGTCGGGATCGATCTGGTCGAGTTCGATTGTGGCTGCTCGTGTTTCGCGAATTGTTGCCAGAGCCGGGTGGTCGGGCACCGGTGGATACGAATCGTCGATGGTGACGGTCCACCGGCAGTGCGGGTGACGGTCAGCCGGCACGCGCGGCGGTCGGTGCACCGGGCGGATCTGGGCCCTGCGATTGGTCGCCACCGCGGTCGCGTCGAACGTGGGGTCTTCGATGTCGTGGCACATGCCGCGCACGTAGTCCTCGCCCATCGGCTCGACGTCCAGCAACGCCCCGCAGTGGTCGAGGTGGAATTCACCGTGCCAACGGTCGTGCACGGTGTATCGGAAATCCATGAACTGCGGTGGGGCACCGATGTCGAGCTGGAGGCCCTTGAAGATCGTGATGACGTCGTCGCCCTCGTAGCGCAGCGCCTTCTGCATTCGCTTGGTGTAGATC
Source organism: Mycobacterium sp. NGS39 (assembly GCF_059812765.1). Lineage (NCBI taxonomy): Bacteria > Bacillati > Actinomycetota > Actinomycetes > Mycobacteriales > Mycobacteriaceae > Mycobacterium > Mycobacterium sp. NGS39. Next base: position 161,849 of record NZ_JCALDH010000010.1, read on the forward strand.
GGGCTGGACCCCATCCACTCCTCGATTGCGATCTGCAGCATTTCGGGGCGGCCGAAAGCCTGGATGCACCAAGCCATTCCGGATCTGTCGATCAGCTGCCCGATCAGCAGCAGCTCGGGCAGCAAGCGGGCGAGCTCGTCGCGGCTGAGGCTGGCGTACCTACTGGTCATCGAATGTCTTGCCGGTGTGCATCTTGACCGCCGCGTTCACGTTGGCCTTCTTGTCGACGCCTTCGCCCTTCTCAGCGGCCTTCTTGTGCTTGGCGATCACGCGTTTGACCACGCCGTTGAACCCCGAGCCCCGCGGGAACCCGAGGTAGTGCGTGAGGAAAATCGACATCTCCAAAAGCTCGTGCTCGGTGAGCTCACCGTTCTGCAGCGCCGCGTTCACCTGGATTTCGGCCAGGCCCTGTTCGCCGAGAGCGGTGACCACCGTCAAGGTCATGATTCGCTTGTCGCGCATCGACAACCCCGGCCTCGTCCAGATGCTGCCGAAGAGGTGGTCGACGGTCAGGTCGAAGAACTCGTCGCCCTGCACGTCGGGCATCTCCCAGCCGTAGACCTCGTTCATCTTCTCGAGGCCCTTGCGGCGCAACTCGTCCATGGTCACTCCTTCGATGGAGACTCGGCGGTGTGCGGGACGCCGAGTCCTTCCGCGAGCCGCTGCAAAGCTACCTCCGCCAGCGGCAGATCGACGTCGACCGCGTCACCGAGTGCCAGCGCCAGGCTGAGATCCTTTTCACCCAGTCCGCGTGTATGGGTGAACGCGTCGTACAGCCAGTGGTCCGGTGTCAGCGGTTTCATGTCCTCACGCACCATGATCGCGCCGGGCCCGCCGGTGAGTGCGTCGGTGTGACGGACCACCCGGCCCAGCGCCTGCAAGCTCAGACCCGACGCTTCGGCGAGCTTCATCGCCTCGCACGCTGCCGCATACGAGGTGAACGTCAACATGTTGCGCGCCAACTTCATTCGAGTCCCGGCACCCGGCTCGCCGGCGTGGATCACCAGCGATGCCCATTGCTTGAACACCGGCTTGATCCGCTCATAGACATCGCGCTGGGCACCGACCATGGTGGCCAGCTCGCCCTTCTCGGCCGCTCCCCCGCCGCCGCTCACCGGCGCGTCGACGACGTGGATGCCTTGCGGCTCGAGCTCTCTGGCCAGCTCTACTGCGGTCACGTCGCTGATCGTCGAGTGGATTGCGATCACGGTGTCGCCCTTGGCATTCCGGGCCAGCTCACCGACCACGTCGCGAACCTGTTCGTCGTTCAGCACCGTCACGCTGATGACATCGGCGGCCGCCACGTCGGCGAGGCTGTCAGCCGCCTGAGCCCCCGCATCGACGAACGGGGTCATTGCCTCGGCGCGAACGTCGTACACGATCAGTCCACCCGGCCAGTCGACCAGTCGCCGAGCCATCGGCGCGCCCATGTTGCCCAGCCCGATGTAACCGAGTTTCGGTGTGCTGTTCTGCTCCTCGCCACTCATCTGCGAGCTCCTCACGACCGAATGATCTGGCCGCCGTCGACATTGAAGATCTGCCCGGTGATCCACGACGCCTGATCGGAGAGCAGAAACAGACACATGCCCACCAGATCCTCAGGAGTACCCATGCGGCTCAGTGGGATTCCCTTGACGATGTCGGCCACCATCTCCTGCGGCGTGGTGGTCCTAGTGGCCTCGGTGTCGATAGGGCCCGGTGCGATCGCGTTGATCCGGATGTTCATTCCGCCCAGCTCACGCGAAAGTTGTTGCGTGAGGCCGTTTACACCGACCTTGGCCAGTCCGTAGTAGTTCGAGTACAGCCACGCCGCGGTCGACGACTGGTTGACTATCGCGCCGCCACCTCGCTTGGCCATCTTCTTGTACACCGCGCGGGTGCATACCAGCGCGCCGTCGAGGTTCACGCTCATGAACTTCTTGTAGTAGTCCCAGTCGACGGTGATCAGGAAGTCGAGCTTCATGCCGCCGTAGATGGCGGCGTTGTTGACCAGGTAGTCGATGCCGCCGAACTCGGCCAGCGTCCGGTCCGCCATCGCCTTGGCCGACTCGGGGTCCGATACGTCGACGGGCACGTGGATGGACGTGCCGCCGTCGGCGACGATTTGCTTGGCCACCCGTTCGGCCGCCTCGGCGTTGATGTCGGCGACCACCACGGCGGCGCCTTCACGCGCCAACGCCTCGGCGTATGCCTGGCCGATGCCGCCGCCCGCACCGGTGACGATCGCGACCTTGTTGTCGAACCTCATTGCTTCCTTTCCGCCGAGAGTCGAGTTGATCCACGCCTTTTGCCGGATTCCGTGCCATAAAGACACTCGGCGCTAGACGGCCTCCGCGACGAGCTTGGTCTCCAGGTACTCCTCGAAGCCGGCCAGTCCCATCTCGCGGCCGATCCCGGACTGCTTGTAGCCGCCGAACGGTGCGTCGCCGGAGTACCACACTCCGCCGTTGACATTGATCGTGCCGGTCCGGAACCGCGACACCACCCAGTTCACGCGCTCGGGATCAGCGCCGAACACCGTGCCGGACAAGCCATACGGAGAATCGTTGGCGATGCGGACCGCGTCGGCGTCACCGTCGTGTGGCAGCACCACGAGTACCGGTCCGAAGATCTCCTCGCGGGCCACCCGGGCGTCATTGGTCAGGCCAGTGATCACAGTCGGCTCGATGAAGAACCCCGCCGACTTGTCAGCGGGCCGACCGCCACCGCAGGCGAACGACCCGCCTTCCTCGCGCGCGAGATCCAGATACCCCTGAACCCGGTCGCGCTGCTTCGCCGAGATCAGCGGCCCGCAAATGGTCGACGGATCCGTCGGGTCACCGGGCGCCAGCCCCGCCATCGTTCCTGCCGCCGCCGCCACTGCCTCGTCGTAGCGATCGCGCGGCACCACCAGCCGGGTGGTGATCGCGCAGCCCTGGCCGGCGTGGGTGGCGACCGTGAACGCGGCCACTGCGCACGCGCTGTTGAGGTCGGCGTCGTCGAGCACCAAGAACGCCGACTTGCCGCCGAGTTCGAGGAAGACCTTTTTGATGGTCTGCGCAGCGGCGGCCATTACGGCCCGGCCCGTCGCGGTGGACCCGGTGAATGACACCAGGTCCACGCGGGGATCCTCCGACAGTTGCGCACCCAGGCGGTGATCGCTGGACGTGACGATGTTCACGACGCCGGGCGGAATGTCGGTCTTCTCCTTGATGATTCGACCGACTTCAGCCGCACACCATGGGGTGTCCGGCGCCGGCTTGAGCACCACGGTATTGCCGGCGGCGAGGGCGGGTCCCAGTTTGGCGAAGTTGATCTGGTGCGGGAAGTTCCACGGCGTGACGGCGCCGACGACACCGAACGGCTCCCGCACGATGGTGCGCTTGGTCTTGATTCCCAGCGGCGACGCCAACCCGAGATCTTGTGTCCACGAATAACTTTCAGCCGTCTCGATGGCGAACGCGAGATCGTCCACCGGACCCTGTAGCTGAGCACTGTGGGTGAGAGCCACCGGAGCGCCGACCTCCGCGACCGTGATCTCACGCAGCAGCTCGATTTCGTCGTTCAGCGCGTCACGCAGCTGGCGCAGGCAGTGCACGCGCAACTCGACGTCGCGCGACCAGTCCGACTCGTCGAACGCGGCCCGGGCGGCTCCGATCGCACGGTCCATGTCGGCAGCATCGGCATCGGCAGCCTCGCCCAGCGGCTCCTCGGTGGCCGGATTGACAGTGGTGAACGTGCCACCGCCAGCGCCGACGAGTTCGCCGTCGATCAACAGCTCGGTCACCTTCGTCGCCGATGTGGTCATTGTCAGAATTCTCCCTGGACAGGTGTCTGCTAACGCTATTGCGGACAGTAGTTGCCTAACCCGGCAAAGGCAAGGGCGGGACCTGCGAAAGGGCGGCTACAACTGCAAAAGCGCAGCTGAAGGGCGCAATACCAGCCGTGCTTGTGTCGGCAGGCGATCGTGCTATATCTTGGACACATGTCCAGTGAAGCGGTCACCGCCGTCACAGAGCTGGGCGCTCGCCGACGCAATCGCCGCCAAGAAGAAACCATCCGCAAGGTGCTCGACGCCGCGGTCGAGATGTTGCGCGAGACGTCGTACTCGGAACTCACCATGCGCGCCGTCGCAGCTCGGGCGGGCGTGGCGCCGGCCACCGCATACACCTACTTCTCGTCGAAGAACGCGTTGATCGCCGAGGTGTATCTGCGCCTGGTCCGCGAGGTGCCGATGTTCACCGACGTGAACCAGACCACCCAGGAACGAGTGACCGCCCAGCTGCGCGAGCTCGCGCTGTTGGTTGCCGACGAACCCGAGCTGGCGGCCGCGGCCACCACCGCACTGATGGGCGACGAACCCGAAGTCAAGGTGGTGCGCGACAAGATCGGCGCTGAGGTGCGCCGGCGCATCGCGTCTGCCCTGGGTCCGGGTGCGTGGCCAGAAGTGCTGACCACGCTGGAGATGATTTTCTACGGCGCGCTGGTGCAGGCCGGCACCAAGTCGCTGACCTACTACCAGATGGCCGACCGGCTCGACAGTGTGATCGGGCTGATCATGGGAGGGGCCGAGTGGTGACGCAAACCGCCTCAGACGCAGTCGTTTTCAATCCCTACGACTACGACTTCCACGAGGACCCGTATCCCGTCTACCGACGGTTGCGTGACGAGGCGCCGCTGTACCGCAACGACGAACTCGACTTCTGGGCGCTGTCGCGGCACAAAGACGTACTGCAGGGCTTCCGCAACACCAAAGAGCTTTCGAACGTGTACGGCGTGTCGCTGGACCCCATCTCCCGCACGCCGCACGCCCACCGGGTGATGTCCTTTCTCGCACTCGACGACCCGGCACACCTGCGGCTGCGCACCTTGGTGTCAAAAGGCTTCACTCCCAGGCGTATCCGCGAACTCGAGCCACGGGTCACCGAACTGGCGGTGCTGCACCTCGATTCGGCTCTGCAGGCCGAAAGCTTCGACTACGTCACCGAATTCGCCGGCAAGCTGCCGATGGACGTGATTTCGGAGCTGATGGGGGTGCCAGAGTCCGACCGCGCCGACATCCGCGCGCTCGCCGACGGAGTGCTGCACCGCGAAGAAGGCATTGCCGACGTGCCGCCCTCGGCGATCGAGTCGTCCGTCACGCTGATGACCTACTACGCCGACATGGTCAAGCAACGCCGCGCCAAACCGACCGACGATCTTACGTCTGCGCTGCTGGAGGCGGAGATCGACGGCGACCGGCTCACCGACGAAGAGATCATGGCGTTTCTGATGCTCATGGTGGTCGCCGGCAACGAAACCACCACCAAGTTGCTGGCCAACGCCGTCTACTGGGGACACAAGAACCCGGATCAACTCGCGCCGGTATACCAGGACCATTCGCGTATTCCGCTGTGGGTCGAGGAAACCTTGCGCTATGACACGTCCAGCCAGATTCTCGCCCGCCACGTCGCCGAAGACCTGACGCTCTACGACACTACGATTCCGGCCGGCGACACGCTGCTTTTGCTGCCCGGCTCCGCCAATCGCGACGACAGGGTGTTCGACGCCCCCGACGAGTACCGGATCGGTCGCGAGATCGGTTCCAAGCTGGTCAGTTTCGGCAGTGGCGCGCACTTCTGCCTCGGCGCACACCTCGCCCGCATGGAGGCCCGGGTAGCGCTCACCGAATTGTTCAAGCGCATCAGCCACTACGAGGTCGACGAGAACGGGGCTGTGCGAGTGCATTCCAGTAATGTCCGCGGGTTCGCGCACCTGCCGATCACGGTGGAGACCAACTGATGCCGAGATTCGAGCCGCATCCCAAACGGCGCCCCACCATCGTCGCCGGCGCCTCGTCGGGCATCGGTGCCGCGACCGCCGTCGAACTCGGCCGGCGCGGATTTCCGGTGGCGCTCGGTGCACGGCGCGTCGACAAATGCGACGAGATCGCCCGGCAGATCCGCGCCGACGGCGGCGAGGCGGTCGCTCTTCCGCTCGACGTCACCGACCCGGAGTCGGTCAAGGGGTTCGTGCACCGGGCCACAGACGAGCTGGGCGACATCGAGGTGCTGGTCGCCGGCGCAGGTGACACCTTCTTCGGCCGGCTACACGAAATCAGCACCGACACTTTCGAATCGCAAATCCAGATCCACCTGATCGGCGCCAATCGGTTGGCCACGGCTGTGTTGCCTGGGATGGTCGAACGCCAGCGCGGTGACGTGATCTTCGTCGGCTCCGATGTCGCGTTGCGCCAACGGCCGCACATGGGGGCATACGGCGCGGCCAAGGCGGCCTTGATCGCGATGGTCACGAACTTCCAGATGGAACTGGAGGGCACTGGGGTGCGGGCATCGATCGTGCATCCCGGACCGACGAAAACCGGTATGGGATGGAGTCTTCCGCCGGAATCCATCGGCCCGATGCTCGAGGACTGGGCCAAGTGGGGACAAGCCCGCCATGACTATTTCCTGCGTGCGTCAGATCTGGCGCGGGCGATCGCGTTCGTCGCCGAAACGCCGCGCGGCGGCTACATCGTGTCCATGGAGGTGCAGCCCGAGGCGCCGCTGGCGAATGCCAAAGAACACCAGCAGCTCAAGTACCCGGATTCGGAGTCATGATGACAAGCCAAGAGCTGAAAGAAGTCCCACGCGTTTCGGGTGGTGAGGACGAACACGGCCACCTCGAGGAGTTCCGCACCGACCCGATCGGGCTGATGCAGCGGGTCCGCGACGAATGCGGCGACGTGGGCTGGTTCCAGCTGGCGGGCAAGCACGTGATCCTGCTGTCCGGCGCGGAGGCCAACGAGTTCTTCTTCCGCTCTTCCGACGAGGAACTCGACCAGGCCGAGGCCTATCCGTTCATGACGCCGATCTTCGGCAAGGGCGTGGTCTTCGACGCCAGCCCAGAACGCCGCAAGGAGATGCTGCACAACTCTGCGCTGCGCGGCGAACACATGAAGAGCCATGCCACCACGATCGAGCGGGAAGTGCGCCGCATGATCGAAAACTGGGGCGACACAGGTGAAATCGACCTGCTCGACTTCTTCGCCGAGCTGACCATCTACACGTCGACCGCGTGCCTGATCGGGCCGAAGTTCCGCAATCAGCTCGACTCGCGGTTCGCGCGTTTCTACCATCAACTCGAACGCGGCACCGATCCGCTGTGCTACGTCGATCCGTACCTGCCGATCGAAAGCTTCCGCATCCGCGACGAGGCCCGTAAGGGCTTGGTGGATCTGGTGCAGCAGATCATGAACGACCGAGTCGCCAACCCGCCGGCCGACAAAAGCGAGCGCGACATGCTCGACGTGCTCGTGTCGATCAAGAACGAGGACGGCAGCGCCCGGTTCTCGGCCGACGAGGTCACAGGCATGTTCATCTCCCTGATGTTCGCCGGCCACCACACCAGTTCGGGCACCGCGTCGTGGACGCTGATCGAATTGCTTCGTCACCCCGACGTGTACGCGCAGGTGATCCAGGAGCTCGACGATCTCTACGCCGACGGTCAAGCGGTGAACTTCCATGCGCTGCGCCAGATTCCCAAGCTCGAGAACGTGCTCAAGGAGACGCTGCGGCTGCATCCGCCGCTCATCATTTTGATGCGGGTGGCCAAGGGCGAGTTCGAGGTTGCGGGTTTCCCGATTCACGAGGGCGATCTGGTGGCCGCGTCGCCGGCGATCTCCAACCGGATTCCCGAGGACTTCCCTGACCCCGACGTGTTCGACCCCGACCGCTACGAAAAGCCGCGCCAAGAGGACCTGATCAACCGCTGGACATGGATTCCGTTCGGCGCCGGCCGGCACCGCTGCGTGGGCGCGGCATTCGCCACGATGCAGATCAAGGCGATCTTCTCGGTGCTGTTGCGCGAGTACGAGTTCGAAATGGCACAGCCGTCGGAGAGCTACCGCAACGACCATTCGAAGATGGTGGTGCAGCTGGCCCAGCCCGCCAAGGTCCGCTACCGCAAGCGGTAGGAAGGCGATGATGGGCTACCGAATCGAAGTGGACCTTGACCTGTGCCAGGGCCATGCGATGTGTGAAGTCGAGGCGCCGAACTACTTCAAGGTGCCCAAGCGCGGACAGGTGCAGATCCTCAACGACCGCCCGCCCGAAGAAGATCGAGCCGAAATCGAACAAGCCGTCTGGGCCTGCCCCACTCAAGCGCTGTCCATCCGAGAAGAGGAAGACTGATGCCGTCATTGCCCCGTGAGCAGTTGGAGAACTTCGTCGAGAAGTGGCTCGAGGCCAACCGCGAAGCCGAACGCAAGAGCGACTGGCGCGGCCTCGCCGACTTCTACACTGACGACGCCACGTACGGCTGGAACATCGGCCCCAAGGAAGACGTGATGTGCGTCGGGATCGACGAGATCCGCGAAATCGCGCTCGGCCAGGAAATGGAAGGCCTGGAGGGCTGGAGGTACCCGTATCAGCGGGTGATCATCGACGACAAGATCGGCGAGGTCGTCGGCTTCTGGAAGCAAGTTGCGACGAGTGCGGACGGAACCGAGCAGGAGGTGTACGGCATCGGCGGCAGCTGGTTCCGGCTCACCGACGCCGACGGGACCGTCAAGATCGAATGGCAGCGCGACTTCTTCGACTTCGGCCATGTCTCGGCCCTGTACATGGATCTGATCAAAGCGGGCAAGCTGAGTGCGGGCATGCAGAAGCGCATCGAACGCGGCCTGTCCGGTGAGAAAGTGCCGGGGTACTTCCCACTCGGCAAGGCCCCGGTACCCATCTGGTGAGCCAACCACCCGGTTGGCCCCTATGTGAGCCACCTAACTACGCTGTCGCTGGAAAGTACATACACCGCGTTTGACTGAAAGCAGGACTCGGATGAAGACTAAAGGCGCTCTCCTCTGGGAGTTCAACCAACCGTGGTCGATTGAGGAAATCGAGATCGGCGACCCGGTCAAGGACGAAGTCAAGATCCAGATGGAAGCGTCGGGCATGTGCCACTCCGACCACCACCTGGTCACCGGCGGCATCCCCATGGGCGGCTTCCCGGTGCTCGGCGGACATGAGGGCGCCGGCGTCGTCACCGAGGTCGGCCCCGGCGTCGAAGACATCGCGCCCGGCGACCACGTCGTGCTGTCGTTCATCCCGTCGTGCGGCCGGTGTCCGTCCTGTCAGGCGGGAATGCGCAATCTCTGCGACCTGGGCGCCGGTCTGCTGAACGGCGCAGCGGTCTCCGACGGCACGTTTCGCATCCAGGCCCGCGGCCACAACGTCTTCCCGATGACGCTGCTGGGCACCTTCTCGCCGTACATGGTGGTGCACAAGAGCTCCGTGGTGAAGATCGACCCGTCGATTCCATTCGAGGTCGCCTGCCTGGTCGGCTGCGGTGTCACCACGGGTTACGGGTCGGCGACGCGCTCGGCCGACGTGCGCCCCGGCGACGACGTCGCGATCGTCGGTGTGGGCGGGGTCGGCATGGCCGCGCTGCAGGGTGCGGTCAACGCCGGTGCACGCCGGATCTTCGTGATCGACCCGGTCGAGTGGAAGCGCGACCAGGCGCTGAAATTCGGTGCGACGCATGTCTATCCGGACATCGAGTCCGCATTGGGCGGCATCGCCGAGGTCACCTGGGGGCTGATGGCTCAGAAGGTGATCGTGACGGTCGGTGAGCTGCACGGCCAGGACATCGACAACTACGTCAACATCACGGCCAAGGGCGGCACCTGTGTGCTGACCGCCATCGGCAGCCTGCTGGACACCAACGTCACGCTGAACCTGGCAATGCTGACCCTTATGCAGAAGCGGGTGCAGGGCACCATCTTCGGCGGCGGCAACCCGCACCACGACATTCCGCTGCTGCTGTCGATGTACAAGGCTGGCAAGCTGAATCTCGACGACATGATCACCCGGCAGTACAAGCTGGAGCAGATCAACGAGGGCTACCAGGACATGCTGGACGGCCGCAACATTCGCGGCGTGATCCGCTACACCGAAGCCGACCGGTAGGCCACCCATGCCGGCTCCGGTCCGTGTGTTCCAGGTGGCGTCGGGAAACGTCGGCACCGAGATGATCAAGCGGATCACCAAGCACCCGGACCTGGAACTGGTGGGGCTGCATTGCTACTCCGCCGATAAGGTCGGCCGCGATGCCGGAGAGATCGCCGGCATCGGGCCGATCGGGGTGACAGCCACCGGCTCGGTCGACGACATCGTGGCGGCCAAGCCCAATTGTGTGACGTTCCATGGGGTTTGGCCGGACGTCGAGCTGTACGAGAGAGTGCTCGAGGCGGGCATCAACGTGGTGACCACGGCCGACTGGGTGACCGGACACCACCGCAACACCAACCACCGACTGGCCGACGGGCGCACCGAAGCGCAGGTCCTGCAGACCGCGTGTGAGCGGGGGAATGCGACGTTCTACGGCACCGGCATGAATCCCGGTCTGGCCCAGATTCTGACGATCGTGCATTCGGCCGACGTGGCCGACATCGAGAAGGTGACGTGCATCGAGTCGGTCGACGTCTCATGCCACCACTCGGCGCCGACGTGGGCGAACTGCGGCTACGGCCGCCCGGTCGACGATCCGGAAGTGCCGCGCATGCTGGAACTCGGCACCCGGGTGTTCGAGGACGGCGTGCGCATGATGGCCGACTGCCTCGACATGCAGCTGGACGAGGTGGTGTTCGAATACGAGCTGGGCGCCTGCACCAAGGACGTCGATCTGGGCTGGTACCAGCTGCCCGCGGGATCCGTTGGCGGCAGTGCCTTTTCGTACGTCGGTAAGGCAGACGGCGTGCCGCGCGTCGAGCTGCGCCTGGAGTGGCAGATGACCCCGCACACCGAACCGCACTGGGACATCCAAGGCTGCTACATCACCAAGATCGACGGCGACCCGGTGATCTACAGCAAGCACATGATCCTGCCGAAGCCGGGAACCGACTTCAGCACGCCGCAGGCGTTCGCGTCCATCGGTATGACCGTCACCGGGATGCCTGCGCTCAACGCGATCCGCGCCGTCGTCGACGCACCTGCCGGCATCGTCACCAGTGCCGACCTTCCGTTGCGCGCCTTCGCCGGCCGATTCGCCGCGAGATGACCTTGGTGGCTCCGCGAACGTGAGTCCAGCGCGAAAATTCGGCCGAGATTTCGCATTGAGCGCACGCTCGGCGAACCAGTTCCCGCATCTGCTGGCGCCCGGCCGGATCGGCACGATGACCGTGCGCAACCGGTTGGTGATGTCGCCGATGGAGACGATGTACGGAACTCCCGACGGGCTGCCCTCGCCGCGCACGCGTGACTACTTCGCGGCTCGCGCCCGCGGCGGCGTCGGCCTGATCACGGTGGGCGCCACCGGGATTGATCCACTGCACCCGGAGACTCCCGGCGGCCTGCATCTGGGTACCGACGCTGCGGTGGCCGCGCACCGTGCATTGGTGGACGCCGTGCACGTACACGGCGCAAAGATCCAGCCGCAAATTGTGCACGCCGGTCCCGACGGACTCGGCCCAGAGATGCACGGGGTGACGTCGCTCGGGCCGTCGGTGATCCCGTCCTATTTGACCGGGCGGCCCTCAGCGGAAGCCACCCCGCAGCAGATCGTCGAGATCATCGACCTTTTCAAGGCCGCGGTGCGACGCGCCGTGGAGGCGGGCTACGACGGCATCGAACTGCACGCCGCACACGGCTACATGTTCCTCGGCTCTTTCCTTGCCCCACAGCGCAATCGGCGCACCGACGAGTATCGCGGTGATTCGGTGAGAGGCCGGATTCGGGTCGTGCTCGAGACGCTCGCAGCGATCCGCGCCGAGGTCGGCAACGACTTCCCGATCACGTTGCGCATCTCCGGATACGAGCGGGTGGCCGGCGGCCGACCGATTTACGACACCGCGCTGATCGCACCGCAATTGGCGGCGGCCGGGGTGGATGCTTTCCACGTCAGCGGCGGCGTGATCGACCGGCTGGTCACCGGAATGGTCAACAGCGCCGACGACGGCGACGCGCTGAACGTCGGCGCCGCTGCAGCCGTGCGACAGGTGGTGGACGTGCCGGTGATCGCCGTGGGCCGCATCCACGATCCGCGCCGCGCCGAGCGCATTCTCGCCGAGGGTCAAGCCGACTTCATCGCGATGGGCCGACCGCTGCTCGCCGACGAGCAGCTACCGGTCAAGCTGCAGACCGGCCGCGCGGACCGCATCCGGTATTGCATCTCATGCGAGAACTGCATCGACGCAATGGAGCAACGGTTTTCGGTGGACTGCGCGGTCAATCCGCGCACCGGCAAGGAGCGGGAGCTCGGCATCAATCGCGCCTCACACAGCAAGCGCGTAGTGGTGGTCGGAGGGGGTCCGGCCGGTCTGGAGGCCGCACGCGTGGCCAGCGAACGCGGCCACCGCGTCACTCTGTTCGAACGCAACCGGCAGCTCGGCGGCGCGCTGCTGTGGGCGTCGATATTGCATCCCGAAAACGAGCCGTTCCTGCGGTATCTGCGTCGCGAGATCGCCGACGCCGCAGTCGACGTACAGCTGGGCCACGCCGTCGGAACTGCTGATGTCGTCGGGGCAGCGCCGGACGCGGTGATCGTCGCGACCGGCGGCAAGGTGGTCACACCGTCGATCCCCGGTGCGGATCTTCCTCACGTCACCACAGGGCCGATGCTCCGAGAACTGCTTGCCGGACAACCGAATCCGGCGCAGCCGCGGTGGCAGCAGCTCGGTGCGAAGGTGTTGTCCGGATGGGGACGACGTCTTGTCCGGCCTGATGTCGTGCGGGCGGCCAGCCGCGCGTGGCTACCGCTGGGGCGCAGGGTAGCGATCGTCGGCGCCGACCTGGTGGCGCTGGAACTGGCCGAGTTCCTCGCAGCCCGCGGCCGTCTGGTGACGGTGCTGGAAGCGGACAAGACGATCGCGCCGGAGATCGGCGACAAACGCAAGACCGAGCACATGGACCGGCTCGATCGGCTCGGCGTCGCCGTGCACGTGCGTGCAACGGTAACCCGGATTACCCGCAACGGCTTAGTGTTTCAGCCTGCAGCCGGCTCGCCGCGTGAGCTTGGCGTCGACAATGTCGTGCTGGCCGGATCGCTGACGCCCGACACGTCGCTCTACGATGCGCTGACGGCCGAGCTGCCGCACCTGAAGGTCAGCGCTGCCGGCGACTGCACGGGACTTGGCCTGATTCGCAAGGCCACCGAAGACGGCGCACGGGCAGCCTGTGCCATCTGAACTGTCGAAAGAAAGGTGATCCGATGTCCGACAATGTGACTGCGGCCTCTCCGGCGCTGACGGCGTCGCAAGCGTCGTGGCGCTGCGTACAAGCAGGTGACCGCGAAGGCTGGCTGGCGCTGATGGCCGACGACGTCCTCATCGAAGACCCGATCGGTGAGGCCGTCACCAACCCTGACGGAAAAGGTGTGCGGGGCAAGGCTGCTGTCGGCGAGTTCTTCGACAACACGATCGGCCGCAGCAAGGCCACCATTACTTGCGAGGAGACCTTCCCCTCCAGCTCGCCCCGCGAGATCGCCCATGTTCTGTTGCTGCACAACAAGTTCGACGGTTTCAGTACCACCGTGCGCGGGGTCTTCACCTACCGCGTCAACGACGCCGGTCTGCTGACGAACCTGCGCGGCTACTGGAACATGGACATGATGCAGGTCTCGAAGGACTGAACTCTCTGCCGCGAGCGTGCATGTCTGCACACCTGCGCACCGGCGTGTCGCGTACACCCGCGCACGCTCGCGGCCACCCATGACGCGCTATCCGCCCTATGCCGGGAACAGCCTGCGGGCGGATCGCTCCAACCGGTCGGCGATCTCGGAATACGTCACGTAACCCATGCCGGCGTGCACAAGCGCGCCGGTGTAGAGCAATTCGAGTGCCTCGACCAAGCCCGGCTCTGCGTCCGGGCCCACCGCGTCGACCAAGCGCCCGCGAATCTCCCGCGCGATGCGGTCACGCAGATGCTCGACGTCGGGATCTCGACCCAGCAGAGCGTTGGTCACCGCACCGGCGAACTCCGGCTCGTCGGCCACCAGAAGTGCAATGTCCCGCAGCACCGCGACCACCCGCTCCACCGGCGGCTGGCCGTCATGCGGCTCAGGCGCCGACGACGCCAGCCGGCGCCAGAACACCTCCGCGACAAGGTGCTCCTTCGACGAGAAGTACGTGTAGGCGGTCGCTGCCCCAACGCCCGCCTCCGCCGCCACTAAGCGAATGGTCAAGCCGCCGAAGCCTTCTCGCGCGAGAACGGCCAGCGCGGCGTTGCTCAAGCGCTGGATCGTGTCGGCCTGTTTGGCCGTGAGCCGGCGTCGGGTCGACTCCCTGGACACCGAGTCGGACACGTGTCCAGACACTACTGCATCACGCCCATGCCAGCAATCGCCCTGCCACCCGACCGACCGAACCAGGCGTTAAGTTGAGAACATGACCGACACCCAGCAGCTTTTCGCCCTTGCGGACCAAGTCACCGGATTCATGCCGGCTGACGAGGGCCGTGCGCTCTACGAGGCGGCGCTGCAGTACCTGCGCGACGGTGTCGGCGTGGAAATCGGTACTTACTGCGGCAAATCCACGCTGTTGCTCGGTGCCGCCGCACAACAGCGAAACAGTGTGCTGTACACCGTCGACCACCACCACGGCTCCGAGGAACACCAGCCGGGCTGGGAATATCACGACGCGTCGATGGTCGATCCGGTCACCGGCCGGTTCGACACGCTGCCGACACTGCGACGCACTCTGGACGCGGCAGCCCTCGACGACCATGTGGTTGCCGTCGTCGGCAAGTCGACCACCGTAGCCAGGGGCTGGGCCACTCCGCTGCAGATGGTGTTCATCGACGGGGGCCACAGCGAAGCGGCCGCCAGGGCGGACTTCGACGGCTGGGCGAAGTGGGTCACCCGCGGCGGCGCGCTGATCATCCACGACGTATATCCCAATCCCGACAAGGGTGGTCAGGCGCCGTACCACATCTATTGCCGCGCAATCGATTCCGGCCAATTCCAGCAAGTGTCGGCGACCGGCTCGCTGCGGGTCCTGGAGCGGACGGGCGGGCACGCCGGCGACGACGTCACGTAGTCACGCAGACGCAGTCGAAGTCGGCTTGCAGGCCCAGCGGCAGATCGGTGCCGCGGAACAGGCCGCTGGCGGGAGTGGCGCCCGACAATGCCTCCGCGGCAAGAATCATCGCGGCGCCCGTCCATGTGGTCCGCTCCTCCGGCCACCGCTTGCCGTCGGCGAACACCAGCCCGGTCCAATACGATCCGTCTTCCTCACGCAGATGCTGCATCGCCGTGAACTGCTCGATAGCCGCGCCGCGATAGCCGATGGCATCCAACGCCATCACCAGCTCGCAGGTTTCAGCGCCGGTCACCCACGGGCGGTCGGCGACGCAGCGCACTCCCAAACCTGTGACGACGAAATCCCTCCAGCGCCGCTCGATTCGGGCGGTGGCAGCCGGACCACGCAGTGCGCCGCCGAGGATCGGGTAGTACCAATCCATCGAGTGACGGTCCTTCTCCTGGAACGCATCCGGGTGCGCGACGATCGCGTGGCCCAACCGGCCGACGGCAACTTCCCATTCCGGCTGCGGCTCACCGAGGAAATCGGCGAGCGCCAACGCGCACCTCATGCTGTGGAATACACTCGCACAGCCGGTCAGCAACGCCTCCGGCACTGGGCCGATTTCGCTTCGTGCCCAACAGATTTCGCCATACCCGATCTGCAGATCCAGCACGAAGTTAATCGCGGCGCTGACCACCGGCCACATCGTGGTGGCGAAACCTCGGTCACCGGTGACCAGCACGTGGTGCCACACCCCCGCCGCGATGTACGCGCAGAAGTTGCTGTCGCTGTTCGCGTCCTCGATAGCCCCGCCCCTCAGCTGGATGGGCCACGAGCCATCCGGGCGCTGCATCTGGCGGCACCACTCGAACGCCGCCCGCGCCGGCCCGAAAAGACCCGCGGCGGTCAGCGCCATCGCACATTCCACGTGATCCCACGGATCGGTGTGCCCGCCGGGGAACCACGGAATCGCACCCGACGACTCCTGCGCGGACGCGATCGACAGCGCCGTCTGCCTGCACTGCTCCTCGGTGAGAACGCCTGGTACACACGGCAACTCGTGACTGCGCCTCATGCGGTGCCCCGGTTGTCTGCCCGGCCGGCAAGGACCCGCGCTTCCTGCGGCTTGACGAAATACATGGCCACACTCTTTCCCACCAGCGGATTGAGCACCGCTTCGGCCGCCCGGGTGATCACGGGTCGCCGGGTCAGATCCCATACCAGCATCTTGTGATAAGCGGCCACCGCAGGGTGCTGCGGACGCGACACCCCCACTGCGCATTTGAGCCACCAGAACGGTGAGTGCAAACCGTGCGCGTGATGCGTACGCGTGAGGGTCAGACCGGCCGCAGCGAACTTCTCGCGCAGGGCGCTGGCCCGGTAGATGCGCACGTGGCCGCCCTCGTTGCTGTGATACTCATCCGAAAGCCACCAGCACACCTGCTCGGGAAACCAGCGCGGTACTGTAACGGCAAGCGTGCCACCAACTTTCAAGACACGGATCAGCTCGGCGATCGCCGCGTCGTCGTCAGGGATGTGCTCGAGGATCTCCGATGCGATCACGCAGTCGAACGTCTCGTCGGCATACGGCAGGGCCGCGGCGTCACCCACCACCGCCTCGGCCTTGGCGCTCGGCGGCGCCTCACCGCCCTGCGCCATCGCGGTCAGGATCTCCTGGACGCCGCGAACCTCATCAGCGTTCTGGTCGAACGCCACGACGTCTGCGCCACGCCGGTACGCCTCGAAGGCGTGCCGTCCCGCACCGCAGCCCACGTCGATCACCTTGGTCGACGGCCCGATCCCCAGCCGGTCGAAATCCACTGTCAGCATTCATCATTCCTTCTACCGGACACTCTGGCGATCGCCTGTTCGTACACACGCACGGTCTGCGCAGCCACCGATTCCCAGCTGAACACTTCGAGGGCACGGCGGCGGCCGGCCTCACCGAGGCTGCGCCGCTTGTGCGGGGAATCCAGCAGTGCACCTAGCGCGCGGGTCAATTCGCCGACGTCGGCAGGCGGCACCAATTCGGCGCAGGTGCCGTCGGTGCCCAGCACTTCGGGCAGCGCGCCCACCCGGCTGGCCACTACTGGCGTGCCACTGGCCATGGCTTCCACCGCGGGCAGCGAAAACCCTTCGTACAGCGAGGGTATGCACGCCACTTCCGCGGAGGCGAACAACGCGGCAAGTTCCTCGTCCGGCAGTCCACTGGTGACGTGGACAATGTCGGAGATCCCGAGTTCTGCGATGAGCTTGTGCGTGGGGCCGTTCGGCTCGACTTTGGCGACCAGTTGAAGTTCGAGGTCACGCTCGACGCGCAGCCTCGCCACCGCCTGCAGCAGCGTCGCCACACCTTTGAGCGGAATGTCAGCGCTGGCGATCGCGATGATCCGGCCCGGCCGGCGCGGTGCCGCTGAGGGTTTGAACAACGTGGTGTTGACGCCCAGGGGAACGACGTGCAGCTGATCTGGTGACACCCCGAAGTCGGTGGCGATGTCGGTGGCCGACGACGACGACACGGTCAGCAGCTCCGGAATCTGACGGGCGACGTGCTGCTGCATTTTCAAAAAGCCATACCACCTGTGCACCAACGGCTTTCGCCACCAGGATGCCGCGGCCATATCCAGGATCCGGTCGCGGGTGATCGGATGATGCACGGTGGCCACCACCGGCAGCCCCGTGGCGGCGATTTTGAGCAACCCGGTGCCGAGGCTCTGGTTGTCGTGGACGACGTCGAAGTCACCGGCCCGCTTGGCGAGCAGCCGAGCGGCGCGCAGACTGAACGTGCGCGGCTCGGGGAAACCGGCCGACCACATCGTCACCAACTCCAGAAGGTCGATCCGATCGCGAATCTCGTTGGGCCAGGGCACCCGAAACGGGTCGGGTTCGCGGTAGAGGTCGAGGCTGGGCACTTCGGTGAAGCGCACCCGCGGGTCGAGCAGTTCCGGATAGGGCTGACCGGAGAACACCTCCACCTCATGGCCGAGCTCCACCAACCCATGGCTGAGATGCCGGACGTAGACTCCCTGCCCACCGCAGTGCGTCTTACTGCGATACGACAACAAGGCAATCCGCATACTCACTCTTTCCGTTCGCTCGCCCGACTTCGGTGCGCTGTCGGCAGCGCTCTCGCATCTTCGAGACTCGAATCTGCCATATGACGTGCGGTGATCCGGCCGCGGGTGGCGCAGGGGCATCTCAGCAGGTCGCAAGCCGACACCATCAGAGTAGACGGTCGCCGGCCGCCGCGTCCGCACCGCCCAACGCGGGCGCTGTGCGCGGAGCCGACGCGCTCATGCGAGACTCGGACGGTAGCTGGACATGTGTCCGGACTATAGTTCGGCACCCACATGGGCGCAACGCGCGACGGGAGCGGCAGAGATGGACGAACGCCTGCTGGCGGGCCGCGCCGCGGTGGTGGTGGGCGGTAGCCGTGGGATAGGCAAGGCCGTCTGCGAACTCCTCGGCCGGTGCGGCGCGAGCGTCGTCGTCAATGGCCGCGACCCCGAGGCGGCCGAAAGCACCGCCGCGTCGATCGTTCGAAGCGGCAGCCGCGCCGTCGCCCACGCCGGCTCGCCTTCGGACGAAGCGACGGCAAACGAGCTGCTCGCCACCTGCGAGCGCGAGTTCGGCCGGATCGACGTCCTTGTCAACTGCGCCGGCATCCCGGAACCACCCGGGTCGTCGATCCTGAACGTCACCGCCGCCGAGTTCGCCGAGCTTCTCGACGCGCACCTGTGGACGGTCTTCCACACCTGTCGCGCAGCAGCGCCGAAGATGGCCGCCCAACGCAGCGGCACGATTGTGAACACGAGCTCGTTCGCGTTCCTCGGCGACTACGGCGGCACCGGCTATCCGGCAGGCAAAGGCGCCGTCAACGGGCTGACCCTCGCGATTGCCGCCGAACTCAAAGAACACGGCGTGCGCGCCAACGTCGTCTGCCCGGGCGCCAAGACGCGGCTGTCCAGCGGTCGTGACTACGAAAACCAGATCGCCGGGCTGCAGCGGCGCGGACTGCTCGACGACGCGGCGGCCCATATTGCACTCGACGCCCCGCCGCCCGAGTACGCGGCGCCGATCTACGCATACCTGGCCAGTGACATGGCCGCGGGTGTCACCGGTCAGATCTTCATCGCCTCAGGCGGTTTCGCCGGCAGGTTCGACCGGCCCGCGCCGACAGTGCTGGGCTACCGCGACCACGCCGACTCACCGCCGTGGTCACTGAGCGAACTGCACACCATGGTCAATCCAGAGAGGTCGCACTGATGCTGCTCGTCTCCGACAACAACCGCGTCCGCACGCTGACACTGAACCGCCCCGAGGCGCTCAACGCGTTCAACGAAGCGTTGTATATCCAAGTGGCACAGGAACTTTCGGCTGCGGCCGAGGACCCTGGCGTCGGCGTCGTCGTGATCACCGGCGCCGGACGAGCGTTCAGCGCGGGTGCCGACTTAGTCGAGATGCAGCAGAACATCACCAACCCGCGCGGCAACGGCGGCCAGCATGGCTTTTTCACCATGCTCGACGCACTGGCCGCGTTCCCCAAGCCGCTGATATGTGCCGTCAACGGTGTGGGTGTCGGGATCGGCGCGACGATCTTGGGCTTCGCCGATCTGGCGTTCATGTCCAGCGACGCGCGACTGAAGTGCCCGTTCACGAGCCTGGGCGTTGCGCCGGAGGCCGCGTCGTCGTACCTGCTGCCGCGGCAGGTGGGCCGCCAGAACGCCGCCTGGATTCTGTTGTCGTCGGAGTGGATCAGCGCTACAGAAGCGCACGAGATGGGCCTGGTCTGGAAGGTCTGTGAGCCCACCGGCCTGCTCAGTGAGACTTACCGGCATGCGGAACTGCTTGCGGCCAAGCCGATTCCGAGCTTGATCGCCGTCAAGACCACCATGACGGCGCCGCTGCGCCCACAGATCGATGCCGCTATCGAACGCGAGAAGGCATGCTTCGTCGAACTGGTCGGTGCGGCGGCTAATGCCGCTGCGCTGCAGCAATTCGCATCGCGCGGGCAGTCGGATCGTTAGTCCCTTCGGCGATAGGCCGTACCGCGGGCATCGCGGACCCACAGTTGGCCGTCGCCGGCGGTGGCGCCCTGCTCGATCAGGGCGCGTTTGAGCACCTTGTGCGTGGCGGTGCTGGGCAAATCAGCTGTGATGCGGACATATCGAGGCCAGGCCTTCGGTGACAGGTCGGGCTGCTGGGAAAGGAACTCCTCGAACGCCGACGGTGTCAGCGTTGCGTCGTCCTTGAGCACGATGGCGGCCATCACCTGGTCGCCGACGTTCTCGTCGGGCACCGCGTACACCGCGACACGGCTACACTCGGGTAGCCGCAACAGGATTCGCTCGATGGGCGCGGCGGCGAGGTTTTCACCATCGACGCGCATCCAGTCCGAGGTCCGCCCCGCCAAATAGATCCAGCCGTCGGCGTCGCGGTAGGCGAGGTCGCCCGACCAGTAGATGCCGTGCCGGGTGCGCTCGGCATTGGCCGTGTCGTCTTTGTAGTAGCCCGTGAAGAAGCCAGTGCCCTCGGTGTTCACCAGTTCGCCGATGGCTTCGTCGGCATTGACCAGCGTGCCGTCTTTGTCGAACCGCGCGACCGGGCACTCTCGAAGCGTCTCGCTGTTGTAGATCGCCACCCCCGGAAATCCTTTGCCGATCGAGCCTTTCGGAGTATCGGGTTCACGCGTCACGATCACCGCGTTCTCGGTGGAACCGAAACCGTCCCACACTTCGACGCCGAACCGCCGCTGGAACTCCTCGATGTCGCGGTCGCTGGCCTCGTTGCCGAACGCGACGCGCAGCGGATTGTCGGCGTCGTCAGGCTGTTCCGGAGTGGCCAGCACATAGGCCAGCGGTTTGCCGACGTAGTTCATATAGGTCGCGCCATAACGGCGGATGTCGCGCAGGAAGTTCGATGCGGAGAACTTCGCCGGTGCGATCGCCGCACCGCTGACCAACGCCACCGCCCAACCGGCCACCACGGCGTTGGAGTGAAACAACGGCATCGACACGTAGCATGTGTCGTCTTGTGTGAGCGAAAAGCGGTCCACCAGAGCCTGTCCCGCCATCAGAACCATGAAGTGCGACACCTGAACCGCTTTGGGGTCGCCGCTGGTTCCGGAGGTGAAGATCATCATGTAGGTGTCCATCGCAGCCGTCTCGCGGCACGGGCGCAGCTCTCCGGCACCGTCGACGAGCCGTCGCCACTCGTGAGTCGACGTGTCGAGCAGACGTATCCCGGTCAGGTCGAGTCCGTCGAGAAGTGGCCGGTGCGCGGCATCGGTGACCAGAACCTGGCAGTCGGCCCGTTGCATATCGGCCAGCAGCGCGTCACCGCGGCGAGTGGTGTTGATGCCGCACAACACGTAGCCGCCCAGCCCGGCGGCGGCCATCTGCGTGAGCATGTCTGGGGTGTTGCCCAGCAACGTGCCCACATGCATCGGGCGGCCGGGGTCGGCGATGGAAAGCAGCGCAGCTGCAGCGCGGGCCGCCTCACTCAGATGCTCACGCCATGTCCACTGCTGATCCTTGTACTTCACCGCGACCGTGTCGTCGTTCATGCGGGCTCGAAGGAGTTGCTGCACAGTGTCACTCATGGACGTTCCCGTAGATCGTGCGTAGCCAGATCGCCACGGCGCCCGCCTTGAGTTCGTCGGACGACAGCGCGCCGCCGACGGTCAGCCGCTCGAGCAGACGATCATTGAATTCCAACAGCATGCTGGCGAGCACCGCCGCGTCCGGTCCATCGGGCGCGCGGCCGGCCCGCCGTTCCGCCTCGATCATCGCGGCGACGGCCGGTACGAACGACTGCCGGTCGCTGTCCCACATCTCGCGGACCGCGGCGCTGCTGGCGCGGGCTTCCAGCATCGCCTGGAACAGATACCGGTGCCGTTGCCAGGTGTCGAACAGCGCGTCGGTCATTGCTTGGATCCGGTGCTGGGGCGTGGTGTCCGGTGCAGAGAGCAGATCGGTGGCGACGAACGCGTCGTCGTACATCTGCTCCATCAGTGCCGCCACGGCAGCGGCCTTGTTCTCGAAATAGAAGTAGAACGCCGAACGGGTGACCCCTGCCCGGCGCGATATGTCGGCGATGTTGATGGAGTCGAAGCTCGACTCCTGCAGGTGGTGATGCAGCGACTCCAGAATCGCGACGCGGCGCTGGTCACTGCGCGGCGGCGGCCGGCGGTCGGTCGGCGTACGCACGTGTTCCCCTTTCCACGAGCTGAGGTCACGCTAGCGGCCCATTTGACGCGCGTCAAAGGATCTTGACGCATGTCGATCCAGACGCTTGTATGTCGTGGTGACCTTCGACACGATCATCCGCAACGGCCGCTGGTTCGACGGATCCGGCGGGCCGTCGGCGATCCGCACCATCGGGATCCGCGACGGCCGCGTCGCCGCGATCACCCCGCACCCGCTCGACGAGACGGGCTGTACGCGGGTGATCGACGCCTCGGGCAAGTGGGTGCTGCCCGGCATGATCGACATCCACACCCACTACGACATCGAGGTCCTCGAAGGCCCGTCGCTGTCGGAGTCACTGCGCCACGGCGTGACGACGGTGCTACTGGGCTCGTGCTCCCTGTCGACCGTTCACGTCGACGGGGTCGTGGCGGGCGACCTGTTCGGCCGCGTCGAAGCCATTCCCCGGGAGCACGTCATCCGCGCGGTCGAGAACAACAAGTCGTGGAGGAACTGCGGCGAATACGTCGCAGCTCTGGAATCGCTTCCGCTCGGACCCAACGTGGCGGCGTTCATCGGCCATTCCGACATGCGCGCGGCAACGATGGGGCTGGACCGAGCGACCCGCAAAGATGTCCGGCCCACCAACACCGAGCAAGCCCGGATGGAGGCCATCCTGTCTGAGGCGCTCGACGAGGGATTCGTCGGGATGTCAAGCCAGCAGTTGCTTTTCGACAAACTCGACGGCGACACCTGCCGCTCACGCACCCTGCCGTCGACGCACGCCAAACCGCGTGAGCTGCGCCGGCTGAAGTCGCTGCTGCGCCAGCGGGGCCGAATCCTGCAGTCCGGACCGGACATTCAGAACCCCCTGAACCTGGGCTCGCAGTTGGCCCAGTCGTTGGGCATCATCCGCAAGCCGCTGAAGACCAGCCTGCTCTCGGCCGCCGACGTGAAGGCCAACCCCGTCGTCATCCACGCGATGGGACCGGTGGCACGGATGATCAACGCGCTCGGTGGAAACTTCCGCTGGCAGCATCTCCCGGTGCCGTTCGAGGTGTATGCCGACGGGATCGACTTGGTGATCTTCGAGGAATTCGGCTCGGGCGCAGCCGCTTTGCACCTGCAGGAGGAAGTCGCACGCAATCGGCTGCTGCGTGACGAGAATTATCGGCGGCAGTTCCGCAAGGACTACGAAAGCAAGTACGGTCCACGGGTCTGGCACCGCGACTTCTTCGACGCCGAGATCGTGACTTGCCCGGACGCGTCGCTGACCGGCAAATCCTTCGGCCAGGTCGGAAAAGAGCGCGGTGTGCATCCGGTAGACGCGTTCCTCGACCTCGTGCTCGAGCACGGCACCGCACTGCGTTGGCGCACAACGATTTCCAACCATCGTCCGGCGGTCCTGAAGAAGCTGGCGCGCGATCCCGGCATCCAGATGGGCTTTTCCGACGCCGGCGCGCATCTGCGCAACATGGCGTTCTACAACTTCGGCCTGCGGCTGCTGCGCCATGTGCGTGACGCTGAAACCGGTGGGACACCGTTCATGTCGGTCGAGCAAGCGGTGCATCGGCTTACCGGTGAGCTGGCGGACTGGTACCAGCTCGACGCCGGGCACTTGCGTGTCGGCGACCGCGCCGACGTCGTCGTGATCGATCCGAGCCGTCTCGACGCCTCTCTCGACGAGTACGCGGAAGAGAAAGTAGAGCAGTACGCCGGGCTGTCGCGGATGGTGAATCGCAACGACGACACCGTGACTGCGGTGCTGGTCGCCGGGCAGGCAGTGTTCTTCAACGGCAAGGCGACTGACATCGTCAGCAAGCAGCGCACCGGCAGCTTCCTGCGAGCGGGCGCCGCGTCCGCCCCGCCGGCTGTCAGCGCCGAACCGATATCGGCCGCCGTATGAGCGTCGACGGCGCCATTCTCGGCCTGTGGCAGGCACTTTCACGGCGTGATTGGGATGCGGTGCAGACATTCCTCTCCGACGACTGCATCTACGTCGACATGCCGGTGGGCCCGACGGCCGCCGCCCGCGGTCCCGTCGACATCGTCAAGCGGCTGAAGATCGGCCTGGAACCGTTGTCTGACTACGTCAACCACGACGGGCTGCTGGTTACCAACGGGGTGGATGCGATGTACGAGCACTCGGAGACGTGGACATGGCCCAGCGGCGAAATCGCCGTGCTGCCCTTTGTGTCCGTGCACCGGGTGCGCGACGGCAGAGTCACACTGTGGAAGGACTACTGGGACATGGGCACACTGACTGCCCAGGCGCCGCCGGACTGGCTGGAGCGGCTCGCGACCGCAGACACGTCATGGGTGTTCGACGCGGCCGACTTGATTTGATCGGCGACCTCTGGCCGTCGCTATGCTCGTGCCCATGGCGACTGTGTTCACCAAGATCATCAATGGCGAATTGCCGGGACGCTTCGTGTACGAGGACGACGAGACCGTCGCCTTCCTCACGATTCAGCCGATGACACAGGGCCACACGCTAGTGGTGCCGCGGGCGGAAATCGACCAGTGGCAAGAAGTCGAGCCTGAGGCCTTCAACAAGGTGATGGGTGTGGCGCAGTTGATCGGCAAGGCGGTGTGCAAGGCGTTCGGTGCCGAGCGCGCCGGGCTGATCATCGCCGGGCTCGAGGTGCCGCACCTGCACGTACACGTGTTCCCCGCCTACAACCTCACCGACTTCGGCTTCGCGAACGTCGACCGCGACCCGTCACCGGAATCGCTGGACGAGGCGCAAGCGAAGATCAAAGAGGCACTGGCTCAACTGACCTGAGCCGGCTCTGGCACATCCGGCGCGGCCACGTCGGCGATCCGGGGCAGATGAACCTGGAACCGGCAACCGTCGCCGGGCGCGGTGACGACGGCGACGGTGCCGCCGTGGGCATACACCAGTGAATCGACGATCGACAGCCCGAGGCCGGTGCCGCCGCTAGCCCGGGCGCGCGACGAATCCGCGCGGTAGAACCGCTCGAACACCCGCTGTGCGTCGTCCTCGCTCATGCCGGGCCCCTTGTCGATGACCTCCAATACCGCGTCGTCCCCTTCGGTGCCCACGCGCACGGTGATGGCTGCGGTGTCGGGAGTGTGTTGCAGCGCATTGGACACCAGGTTGCTCAGCACCTGGCGCAACCGGGCCTCGTCGCCGATCACCTCCGGCGTGCCGGGACCATCGAACACCTCCATCTTGATGCGGCGGTTCGGCGCTATCGACTGGGCGTCGTGCACGGCGTCAGTGGCCAACGCGAGCAGGTCCACACGGTGCTGCTCGAGCGGGCGCTGCGCGTCCAGGCGTGCCAGCAACAGCAGGTCCTCCACGAGCAATCCCATTCGGCGAGACTCGCTTTCGATGCGCGACATCAACATCTCGACGTCACGCGCGGCGCCTTGCCGATAAAGCTCGGCGAACCCGCGGATGGTGGTGAGCGGCGTGCGCAGCTCGTGGCTGGCGTCGGTGATGAAACGCCGCATCCGTTCCTCGGAGGTGCGGGCCTGTGCGGCCGACTGGTCCGACGCCGCCACCGCGTGCTGAATCTGCGCGAGCATTCCGTTGAGCGCCAACGAAAGTCGACCTACTTCGGTGTGGGGGTCACGCTGCGGCACCCGGCGATCGAGTTGCCCCGCAGCGATCGCCGCTGCGGTCTGCTCCACTTCGGAAAGTGGCCGCAAACTGCGGTGCACGACGACGTATCCCGCGATGCCCAGCACCAGCAGCACGGCCAGGCCGATGCCTGCCTGCGACCAGGTCAACGCTCGGACTGTCGACTGGACGTCGGAGAGGTCCATGGCGACGGTGATCAGTTCTCCGCGGTTGCCGGGCACGGTCACGGCCCGCCATTGCGTGTTGGATCCGTCGACAGAGCCGACGGTGACGGGCTGGTCGCCGACGTCGTTGTCGTCGGGCAGGGCCGGTTCGGCATCGCGGTCGTTGATGGCCATCCAGGTCCGGCCGTCGGGTCCGATGCCGCGCACGTAGAAGTTCGACGGCGGCCGGGCAGGGTTGGGTTCGCCGAGCGGAGGCGGAGGCAGCCGTCGGGGCGCCTGCGCCCAGCCCCGAGACGCTTCCATCAGCGTCTGGTCCACGCGGTTCATCAGGCTGTGGCTCAGGATCGAGGTGACGGCGATGCCGGAAGCCAGCAAGCCACAGCCGACGAGCAGCAGCATGGCGGCCACGAGGCTGACCCGAAGGGGGACACCTCGTGGGCGCTGGACGGGCATGGCCCTTATTGTCCGCCCCTAGCGCGGTTCACGAAGGACGTATCCGACTCCGCGCAGCGTGTGCAGCAGGCGCTTCTCCCCGGTGTCGATCTTGCGCCGCAGATACGACACGTACGACTCGACGACGTTAACGTCGCCGCCGAAGTCGTAGCGCCACACGTGGTCGAGAATCTTCGGCTTACTCAGCACCGTGCCGGCATTGATCATGAAATACCGGAGCAGCGTGAACTCCGTCGGCGACAGTGACACCGGCTCGCCGGCTTTCCAGACCTCGTGGGTTTCCTCGTCGAGTTCGATGTCGGCAAACGTGAGCCGCGCGGTGCGGGGCTGGTCGCTGCCCTTACCGGCGCGGCGCAGGATCACTCGCAGGCGGGCGACCACTTCTTCGAGACTGAACGGCTTGGTGACGTAGTCGTCGCCGCCGAGGGTCAATCCAGTGATCTTGTCCTGCAACGTATCTCGTGCGGTGAGGAAGAGGGCAGGAGCGTCGATGCCGTCCGCGCGGAGCCGGCGCAGCACACCGAAGCCGTCCATTCCGGGCATCATCACGTCGAGGATCACCGCGTCGGGCCGGACTTCACGGGCCCGGTCGAGGGCGGCCGGGCCGTTCGAGGCGGTATGGACCTCGAAGCCCTGGAACTTCAGGCTGACGGAGAGCAGCTCGACGATGTTGGTCTCATCGTCGACCACCAACACTTTGGCTTCAGGTTGCGAATCTGGTACGGCTGCCGCGCTCATGCGGGACAATCTTCACCCTCCGGATGACGGAAAGCTGCCGCTTGGCTGAGATGTTCCTGTGAGTTCGGCTCACGGCGCCTTCGGGGGAACCACCCGTCAAGTGCCTAGACTACGACCATGGACCTGAGCAAACGGTTGGCGACGGTCTTCATCGCGCCGGCGAAAATCGGTTTGGCTGCTGCCAACGCGAGCCTTTCCGCGGCCAGCCTCGGCGTCGGGCTGGCACGCAAGTCGCTGGGCGATGCGGGGGAAACGCCCGGGTCAGTCGGTCTCCTCAACATCGACTCGACCATCGAGAAGGCAAACCGCCTGGCCCGCATGCTCGACGACAACGCACCGCTGGGCCGGGCCTTGGCGCCGGGCGGTCCGATCGATCAGCTGATGCGGCCCGGCGGTCCGATCGAGCGGATCATGGCCGAAGGCGGCGTACTGGAACGCGCCGTGGCGCCGGGCGGACTGGTGGACCAGCTGCTCGCCGAAGAAGGCTTGGTGGAAAGGCTGCTGTCCGAGGACGGTTTGCTCGAACGACTGATGGCCAAGGGCGGCCTGATCGACATGCTGACGGCCCGCAACGGCCCGCTGGAGCAGATCGCGTTCGTCGCCGAGACGATGAACCGGTTGGCGCCGAACTTGGAAGCCCTGTCGCCGACGGTCGACATGTTGCGCGACGCGGTCGAATCGTTGAGCTCGATGACGAGCCCGCTGACCAACATCGCCGACCGGTTTTCTTTGCGGCCGCGGCCCCGCAGGCCACGGCCGGTGGTGCCGTCGGAACGCATCATCGAAAGCGACGACGGGCGCTGACGCGAGCCGCAAAGCCGGGCAGCCCTTTCGGCGGCCCGAAGCTCTCAGTACGACTGGCCCTGGATGTACCGCTGACCCCGGTAATGCCGACCGTGCCCGCGATTCCTCGCCTTGAACGTCGGCAGTTGGCTGTCGCAGGTTGGGCAGATGAGCCGTAGATTCTCCCGATGGTTATTGGTTGCGTCGCCGTTGACATGGTCGAGGATGAACGCGAGCGGTGCGCCGTTCCACTCGCTCTCGATGCCACAGATCGCACGGCATCCACGCTGCACTTCGTATAGGTACTCCCGGACGTAATGGCCTTGGTACGACGGGCGGCCGCAGACTCCCGTCTCGAGCCAAGCCTCCAGGAGCAAGCGGCGCTGGTATGTCTGCTGACATGTGTTGGTACAGAAGACCTTTGGGCGATGGCCTTCCAGATCCCTTCCGCATTCACGGCAAGCCGTCATGCGGGGGAAGCTAGCCTGCAAGGCCGACAGGAAGTCAGGTACTTGGAGCCGCGTGAGAGACTCGAACTCTCGCCATTCGCCTTACAAGGGCGACGCTCTACCAACTGAGCTAACGCGGCAACGGTTGACTCGGTAAGTCTTGCGCGATTCTACGACGCAGTGTCCGAGTACGACTGCGCGCGGCCAATCCTGCAGCCGAGCGAGGCGCAGTGCCCCGGCCTTGAGCCGTCTCCGATTGTTGCCTTTTCAACTCCGGGTGCGGTCAATCTCAGCAACCTCGAGTTTGCCTTGTGGTCGCTTGACATCAATCTAGCCGCGGTTTTGCTAACAACAACGTTAATTCCCGGTGGGCGTTTAGTTGACGCCACAAGGACTTAAGTCCCCAGACTATCCGTTTGCCAGCGGAAGTCAGCCTGCGCTACTACATTGCATCAATGCTGACAGTTTCCTGAGGATTTGATGACCGCCAGCTGTAAAGAAGTTTGCGGCGGCGGTCGGGTCAAGCGCCATTCCGGTCAGCGAAGTGGTAAACGCAACGCAGAGGAGTGCGCAATGGCTTCGACCCCACCGTTCAGTCTCCGGAACGGCGCAACGGGTTACGCCCGATACATCGGGCGTGTCGGCGCGCTAGCGGTGGCTTTGGGAATCGGAGCCGCGGTAGCCGCCTCACCAGGGGTCGCGTGGGCCAGTCCCGCCAGCAGCGACGGCACCGACACGACCACCACCTCCAGCGACACCAAGACGAACGACGGCAGCACCGGCACGCCGGTCGCGAACAGCCCCGCAGGAATCGGGGAATCGACGAAGTCGCCGTTGTCCACCACATCCAACACGACCGCAGCGGCCAGGACTGATGCGACAACCGCCACGGGCCCGGCATCGACCGGAAAGCCCACGACGGGTTCCACAAGCGCGCCCTCGTCGGAAACGACGCTCAGCGACGGAATTGTGACGGTGCGCAACTCCGGGGGATCCACGCCGGGGCAAGACAACAGTTCACGACTCGACGCGCCCGCAGCCAAACTGGCGCCTCCCCTGGGTTCTCCGAATTCACGACGACGTCTCTACGCCAACAATTTTGGTGCCCCGGAAAAGCCTGCGGCCACTCCGTCGGCACTGGCGGTTGTCGGCTCCACATTGTCGGCTCCTGCTAGTGCGGACGCTCCGCTGAAAGCTTCGAACCTCACCGCGACACGCACCCTGGTGAATGCTGAGGTGCAGCCGTCGGTGTCGTTCAACACCGCCGCCGAAGAGACGGTTGCCGCATCGCCTGCTGGGACCGGCCAGCCCCAGGCGCTGGCCGGGTTCACCGCGACACCGGTCAACCTGGTCGGAACCGTGTTGGCCGGGCTGTTGGGAACCGCACCTGGAGCGCCGGTGGATTCACCGGCGGCGTGGGTGTTGCTGGCTGCAGCCAGAACCCGATTCGGCCAAGCCAGCGCCACCCAGCGCAGCGCCGCCACCGCCGCGGCGGGAGAACCGGTGACCACCGGCCAGTCCGTGAACACGATGTCGGCGTTGGCGGCGGCGCCGATGGCCGCCGCGCTCGCCGCCAACAACCCACCGACCGCGACGGTGAAGACCAACGCGCCCAGCTCAACCGGCACGGTCACCGGCAAAATCACCGCCAGCGATCCCGACCGCGACAAGCTCACCTACACCGTGGTGAACCCGCCATCCAAAGGCGCCGTGAATGTGACCTCGACCGGCTCGTTCACCTACACCCCCACCGCCGCGGCCCGCCACGCCGCCGCGGCCCTCACCGCCGACGACACTGTCAAGACTGACTCGTTCACCGTCCGCGTCGACGACGGGCATGGCGGAACCTATGACGTCGCAGTCAACGATGTGCTGATCAAGCCGGCCAACACCGCACCCACCGCAACGGTGAACACCCCCAAACCCGATCCGGTCACCGGGATCGTGACCGGAAAAATCACCGCCAGCGACAAAGACGGCGACACCCTGACCTACACACCTTCCACCTCCACCAACGGCACCCTGCTGGTCGCCAACGACGGCTCGTTCACCTACACCCCGACCGCGCCGGCGCGCGATGCCGCGCGCATCAAGCCCGCCACCGACAAATTCACCGTGAACATCACCGACGGGCACGGCGGCACCAAGACCGTCACGATCAGCCCGACCATCGCTCCGCGCGACGCAGCCCCGATCAATGGCAGCTACGACCTCGGGACGCCGAGCGGCAGCACCGGCGCGATCAAGGGCATCGCCACCGCCGAAGACCCCGACCAGGACAAAATGACGTTCAGCCTCGCCACCAAACCGACCAAGGGCACCGTGTCGGTCAGCAGCACCGGCGCGTTCACCTACACCCCCACCGCCGCAGCGCGCCACGCTGCGGCCACCGGTATGCCTGGAACCGGCACCGACACGTTCACCATCGCGGTCAAAGACAAATACGGTGCGACCACCAACATCACCGTGCCGGTGACGATCACACCCAAGAACGCCAACCCGACGTCCGGCAAGGCCACTGCAGGCCAACCTGATTCGTCCGGTGTGGTCACCGGAAAAGTCACTGCAACCGACGCCGACCGCGACACCCTGACCTACAGCGCACCCACAAACACACCTAAGGGCACCGTCGTCGTCAACCCCACCGGCAGCTACACCTACACGCCCAACGCGGTAGCACGCCACGATGCGTCCGCACTCAACGCACCGGCCTCAGCGAAGACCGACACCTTCACCGTCACTGCCGACGACGGCCACGGCGGCACCCTTGCCGTGCCGGTCTCGGTGACTATCAGTCCGAAAAATAGTGTGCCGACTAACGGCAGAATCGTTGGAGCACAGACGAATACGTCGACCGGCGTAGTCACCGGAACCATCGTCACCGACGACGCCGACAGCGACAGCCCCGTCTACAGCGGCCCGACAAGCACGAGCAAAGGTACGTTGTCGGTCAACGCCAACGGCACCTTCACGTACACACCCACCGCCGAAGCCCGGACAGCCGCAGGCGCGCCCAATGCACCCGACAGCGCCAAGCACGACACCTTCACGGTGACGGCCAACGACGGGCACACCGGCGGCACCACCTCGTTCTCTGTGCAGGTCGACATCGCAGCTCCGGTGGCCTCGAACAACCCCTCACCGATTGCCGGCTCGCCGCTGGGTAGTGCTGTGGTCGGCTCCACCGGCATCGTCTACCAGCCAATCTACCGCCAAGACGCCCAAGGAAACACCACCTTCTTGGTAGTGGCCTACCAACCTTCCGGCGCATTGATCGGCAGCACCGAGGTTTTCACGGGTGACGCCCAGTCTCCGATCGCGCGCACCGACGGAGGCATAGCGATCGTTTCGTCCGATGACGGCGGAAGTACCGCCGTCGTACGCATCATCAACGGTGCGACTGTCACGAGCACGACAACTGTTCAGAACCCGATCGGCTCGGGCACATTCGGCGCGGATGCAGACAACCAGCGCGCATATCTGCTTGGGTCTTACACCGACGAACAGGGTGTAGTCCACACGCAAGTGGTGCCCTTGTCCGCGGGACCTGCTGTGGCAAAGGATATTTCGACGAATCCGGTTGCCGGACCGGACGGCAGTCTGGCGGCATTGCAGGTGACGGGTTCCGATCCACAAACCGCCTCGGTGACGGTCCTTGTCATCGATGCAAGTGGAGCAGTTCGGACAATGACTGCGCCGCAATCGATTTTCACGGCGAACACCATGGGTGTCGGACCGGGCGGTGTCGTGTACGTGGCGACGGCACAGCAAACCAACGCGACCGACGGGCACACTGAGGTCCTGGTATTCAACTCCAGCGGCAGCTACACCACGCGCGAGATTGCGGGCGACTTCCCGACGGACATTCCCATCACGGTTGCTCCCGATGGCACCGCATATCTGGTGACGCAAAGTGTCGCTGACTCCAGCCAATACCGGATTTCGGTGATCAACCCCGGTGTGGTGAGCAGCCCAGCGTTTGCGCCTCGCGGCTTCTTCACTCAGCCGCTCGGTACTGCGGCCAACGGCACGATGTACATGGTTGACGAAAGCCCCAGCGGCGATACATTGATCGTCGCCAGACCCAACGCCAGCCTCAGCGTTGTTCCGCTGGGAGACTTGCCTTTTAGCGTCGACTCCGTCATCGGAAGCGACAACAACATCTACGTCAACTACCGCGAGAACAATGAGGATGTCTCGGCCGTCATCACAGCCGTCGGCCAGAAGCGCGTGCTTCCGTTCCACATCGACATGACTGCCGCCCGCTCAGCGACGAACCTGGCTTTCAGCGATAACGGCACGGCGTATGCGGCAGTCCAGACCCAAGACGGCGTGGTTGTGCGCACCTCGACGGACGGATTCGCGACTTACCAGGAAAGCGATCCCATTGCAGGCACCCCGACCGGGCTAGCGGTCGGCCCGGACGGAACGGCGTATCTGCTGGCGAACGGTCCGGGTGTCGTCGCGACCGCCATCGACCCAAGTGGGAACGTCGTCGGCACCGTGACGAGCAGTGACGGCCATCTAGCCGGCGCCGTGACGTTCGACGACGACGGCTCAGGCTATGTGACGGTTACCAGCAGCAACGCTAGTACCGGGACGGCCACCACCACGGTCTGGGGGATAACCCTCGCTGGCGCAACGCAAGTCGAGACGGTCAGCGGCGCCCCGGCCGGATATGGGCCTGCTGTGGCCATCGGTCAAGACGGCACGGTGCTGCTGACGACCGTCACGAATGCCAATGGCACAAACGGCCCGAGTACGCAGGTGAGTTTGGCGCCGGGCGCATCGCTTCCGCCTAGTCCTTTCGACGTCACCAGGAACCCGACCAACACGTCGACGAGCGTCACACAGATCACGATCACTCCGAAGCAGCCGGGACAGGGCACGGTGACCTATGGCGGCTCGACCAGTTCACCGATCGGTGACGTGGGGGTCACTCCTAACGGCACCGTCGTGTTCACGCCCAACGCCGCGGGACGGCAGTTGGCCGAGGACGCCAACAGGCCGATATACGCAGGGTTCGTCGTGACCGCGACTGACAGCCAGGGCCACACGACATATATCCCGGTAAGCGCGCCCATCCTGCCGACTGGATTTCAGCCCGCACCTGACCCATTACCGCTGCGCGGCGACGAGTTCATGGCCCTCCCAGGCGCGATTGACTCCGGCGGCAACTATTCGGTCCAGAGTCTCATGGACGTCAATGAGTTCAATTGGAAGAAGGACGATGCCACCGGCGAATGGCTTAGTGTCACTCAGAATTGGACGCGTGTTTCGAGTCTGGATCCGAGTGACTGGCCCACTGACCCGGCAACAAATCTGCCCGTCAATCCGGAAATCTACGCCATTGTGCTGCTGCATGACGCCGGAGAAAAAGAGGAGGGCTTCCCCCTCGTCATCGGGTACCGAAAGATGCAACTCGGCGATAGCATCACCGTCGAACAAGACTTCCCACCGGCCGACCCGAACAAGCCCTGGATCGAATACAGCGTTGCCGCGTTCGCGCCGGGCACCTTCCCCACTGACCTGTTCCACGCCAGGACCGACCCGGATGGGGAAGTCGGCGGGTTCATTTTCAACAACGAAATCCCCACAGAAGACTCTGAGCCATGGCAAGAGCAAGTCGACGATTTCGAAATGATTCGAAACTATGACGAGGAGATGCGTATCCGCTCGCCCTATATCGGCCAAGGGGCGTCGATGACACTTGCCTATCTCCAGTGGGCGCAAGGCGCGCGTGGCGACGTGGGTGAATTCGTGACAGCCGAAACGACCGGCAAGCGGATAATCCAGGGCGTCAAAATCGTGAACGGCCAGGTGCAGTTGATTTCGGACTGGAATGAGATAGCCCAACAAAATGGTAACGACCAACATCCGGTGTTCGTCATCGGCGGTCGCGAATACACAAGCATGCCGCAGATTGGCACCACCCAGTAGCGTCCGGGTGTTCATCGGTCACGCCCAGCGGGTCTTCTCCTGCCTGTGAGGAGCGGCGCCGGACTGGCTTACTGAAGCGGTAGCGCCCGCACCGGCAGTCTTCGCGTGTACACCCGGCGGGTACCTTGGCTGCAGGATCGGCGCGGGCCGGCGATGCCGTCGCCGAGCATGCCGCGCAGCACCAGGAGAAACCCATGACCGCAGAGACCCCGCGCGAGCGCCCCGCTTCGCAGCCGCACTCCGGCCAAGTCGCTGGGCCGCGGCGCAACGTGATCTTCGTCGCGATCTTGCTGGGCATGCTGCTGGCTGCCTTGGACCAGACGATCGTGGCCACGGCCCTGCCCACCGTGGTCGCCGACTTGGGTGGCGCCGGGCACCAGTCGTGGGTGGTGACGAGCTATCTGCTGGCCTCGACGATCGTCACCGCCATCGTCGGCAAGCTCGGAGACCTGTTCGGCCGCAAGACCGTCTTCATCACCGGCGTGCTGTTCTTCCTCATCGGGTCGGTGCTCTGCGGCGTCGCCGGGTCGATGGCCATGCTGGTGGGCGCACGCGCACTGCAGGGCGTCGGCGGCGGCGCGATCATGGTGACCGCCACCGCGGTCATCGGCGAGGTCATTCCACTGCGTGAACGCGGGCGCTATCAAGGCGCACTTGGAGCGGTGTTCGGCGTCACCACTGTCATCGGGCCGCTGCTCGGCGGCTTCTTCACCGACCATCTGAGTTGGCGATGGGCGTTCTGGATCAACGTCCCCATCGGCGCGGTGGTGATCGCAGTCGCCGTCGCCTCCATTCCGGCGCTGGGCCGTACCGCGCGGCCCGTGATCGACTACGCGGGCATCGCTTTCGTCGGGTTGGCCGCTACCGGCTTGACATTGGCCACCAGCTGGGGCGGCAACACGTACGCCTGGTCTTCCCCGGTGATCATCGGGCTCTTCGTCGGCTCGGCGGTCGCGCTGGCGGTGTTCGTGTTCGTGGAATTGCGGGCGACCGAACCGATCCTTCCTATTCGGTTGTTCGCCGACCCCGTGTTCACGGTGTGCTGCGTGCTGTCGTTCGTGGTGGGCTTCGCGATGTTGGGCGCGTTGACGTTCCTGCCTACCTATATGCAGTTCGTCGACGGAGTGTCGGCCACTGTGTCTGGACTGCGCACCCTGCCTATGGTCGCCGGCCTGCTCGTCACCTCGATGACGAGCGGCGTGATCGTCGGGCGCACCGGACGCTACAAGATCTTCCCGGTGGCAGGCACCGCGGTGATGGCCGTCGGGTTCCTGCTGCTGTCCCGAATGGACGCCGACACCTCGGCGCTCGAACAGTCACTGAGCCTGCTGGTGCTAGGCGCCGGGATCGGCATGTGCATGCAGGTGCTGATCCTGATCGTCCAGAACACCGTCGACTTCGCCGATCTGGGGGTGGCCACCTCCGGGGTGACGTTCTTCCGCACCATCGGCAGCTCCTTCGGCGCAGCCATTTTCGGCTCGCTGTTCGCCAACTTCCTGTCGGATCGGATCGGTCCCGCGCTCAGCGCTGGCGGCGCACCGCCGGTCGCCGCACAATCGCCGGAAGCGCTCCACAAGCTGCCCCATCCAGCAGCCGCCCCGATCATCGGCGCCTACGCCGACGCACTCGATCTCGTCTTCCTTTGTGCCGCACCAGTTGCCGTCGTCGGATTCGTGTTGGCTCTCTTCCTCAAGCAGGTGCCGCTGCGCAACACCGCCGTCGGCCATAGCACGGACATTGGTGAGGGCTTCGCGATGCCCACCAACGAGTCGTCGCAGCAAGTGCTCGAGCATGCGGTCGGTCGACTCTTGCGCCAAGCCTCCGGCGTTCAGCTGCGTACGCTGGCCAGCCGGCCCGGAAGCGAATTGGATGTCCCGCGGCTGTGGGCCCTGCTTCAGATCTACCGCTTCGCCCAAGCCGCCGGTGAGGCACGGCTGGGCGATATCGCCGAGCACTTCCGGATACCGCGTGAAGTGGTCGAGCCTCCGTTCCACCAGCTCGTCGCCGGCGGTTACGCACAGCAAACCGGCGACCGCTTCTGGCTGACTCCGATGGGTGCCCGCCAAATCGAATACGTCCGCGAGAGCCTGGTCGGCTGGCTCACCGACCAGCTTGCCTGGTCGTCGGAGTTCGAGGGACGACCTGATCGCCAGCGCGTTCACACCGCTTTGGAGCGGATCTCACAGAACGTGTTGGTGCAGCGGGACTGGACCGACGACCGCACACGTCCGTTCCGGATGCGCGTCTCGCCCGGCTCCCCGAACGCGCCCACCCGTCGCATCCAGAGCCAGGCTCCCAGCCCGTTGGGCAACGCGCCGACCCGGCCGGTACGAATTCGCCCGCCGCGCAAGGACACTGGCGGCCCGCCACCGCCCGCCCGGCCGCAGCCGGGCCCACCGCCGCCGCGAAGCCGGTGGCGCTAGCGTTCTCACAGCATTTCT
This sequence comes from Mycobacterium sp. NGS39, assembly GCF_059812765.1. NCBI lineage: Bacteria > Bacillati > Actinomycetota > Actinomycetes > Mycobacteriales > Mycobacteriaceae > Mycobacterium > Mycobacterium sp. NGS39. Next base: position 198,585 of record NZ_JCALDH010000010.1, read on the forward strand.
TCAGCTCGCCGATAGGTAGCCGAGATCAGCGACCTCTAATGTGCCGAGGCGGCACGACGTGAGACACGTTGCGCCGCATGAGGAGCCGGGCGGAGGGACATGGGGAGCAGCAGCACTGGTACGTTGCCGGCTCTGCGCGCGGTGATGCAGAGGGTGATGCGGGCATCAGCACCTCGTCCCGCCGCGGCGACCCGGGCCGCGCAACAACTCACCGGCGCACTGCGGCCTGCCCTGGTTCTCGAGGAGATCCGGTGGGCGTTCACCCCACCTCGCACTTGGCTGGCAGGGGTCGGCGCCAACTTGCTTCTGGCCGCGGCATGGCTCCTGGTGCAACCGCTGCGGCCCCATCGGCATCACGACTGGGTGATGCTGATGGGCATCTACTTCTCGTCCTTCATCCTCGCCGATGTCACCACCACCAATGTGATCGGCGCCGACCATGTCCGGGTGTGTACCAGCCTGGCCCACGGGGTGCCGCTGTGGCGGGTGCTGGTGTTGAAGAACCTGGCGCTGCTGTTGCTCGTCGGTGTGCCCACCTTGGCGGCCGCCGCAACATTGACCCTCTGCTTAGAGAGCCCGGCCCGGTTGGCCGTCACTGTGCCGAACGTGGCCGTGCCGATCCTGACCTGGCTGGGAGTTGGCAATCTCATCTCAGTGCTACATCCCGTGTCCGCCGAGCCGCTGCTTCGCCGGTGGCGTCAGCGCCGCGACGTGCGCCGCACCAGCGCATGGATCATCGCAATCCTGTTGCCTTACTTGGTCTTCTATGTCGCCGACCCGACCGGCTCGGTGGAACACCGCGTGCTGTGGAACGAATTGCCTGCCGCGGTCGGCCCGATTCTCGGTCGCCACACCAAAAGCCTTGTACACCTTGCGGTTGCGTTCGCCGTTTGGGTCGGCGGAACCTTGGCGGCCGAGTTGTGGGTACGACGGCGCGGCCTGTGCATCCGGTGAGCCGCCCCGAACCGCATCTCGCGGCAAGCCGCCGGTTCACAGGTCTCCCATGGTTTGCTGCTGGTTAGCAGCGATCGGTCTGGCTGGCCCGGCATCAGCAGATTCACTGAGCGGTCAAGTCCATAGACGTGGTGTATGGCGTCGTTGTGTGATTCTTCGAGTTGATGGTTTAGGCGGTCAGTGCCTCG